>JBCBQE010000352.1:0-6845 GCA_039820385.1 Cyanobacteria bacterium J06635_10 | reverse complement strand
AAACGTAGCATCTTTTGCTTTACCAAGATACGAATACGCTTCTTGACGGAATGCCTTCAAATTAGATAATGGTTCCATAACGAAAGTTGAGATTTGGTAGTGCTTTTCTCATCTTCCGTCGGGAGGTGCTTGTTTTACCACAAGCATTTCCCTATTTTTTTATACCAGTTTTTATGCGCCGTGACCGCATCGCGGTCACGAGCTTTAGTCTAAACTCCAGTTTTAATGCTGCTAGGGAAATTGGATCTGAGCAACATCGTACCAAAGCCCTAAGTAGTTTGGCTCCTGTTCTGCCACCAGCATTATTATCAGAAGCTCTTGCTGCTGCTAGAGATATTCAGCATGAGTTATTTCGCGCTAAAGCCTTAAGTAGTTTGGTCCCTGTTCTGCCAGAATTATTACCAGAAGCTCTTGCTGCTGCTAGGCAGATTCAGGATGACTACGATCGTGCGGAAGTCCTAAGTAGTTTGGCTCCTGTTATGCCAGAATTATTGCCAGAGGCACTGGCAACTGTGGTTGCTGCTAAAGGAATTTATTTTGGCGATCATCGCAAACAAGCCCTAAGCAGTTTAGCTGATAAGCTTTGCCAGATACCAAAGACTCAACTTTTTTCTTGCTGGCAAGATACCCTTCACACTTTATCTCTTTACGCTGGTCCAGTCTCATTTGCTGATATAGTAGCATTAACTCCTGTGATATTTACTTTGGGTGGAACACAAGCAGTAAAAGATACAGCTACTGCAATCCAAGACGTATCACGCTGGTGGGGCTAATTAACTTGTTCGCAAAAAACACACAGAAACAGTAGTTTTGTCCAAAGTCCAATTATTTAAGTTAGAATTAAGAACAAGCTGTAGTACAGTAACCTACACATTTTTTCGGGAGTATAGGGATTAACTAAAAGCTTACGAATATTTCTGTACAAAAGATGCCCATTAGAGAAAATTGCTCATGTCGAGGTGATTAATTCGTGTAGTGTATTTTAGGAGCGATGCTGTGTACCGTGACGAAACAGCAGTGGTTAAGAAGAATTATTTACCGTGTTGTTATGTCAGAAAATAATCAAGAAATTTCTCGCTTTACTGCTTCGCATCTATACTATTATCCTATTCAGAAAATTTTTCACAATCAACTGAAGAAAATACAGGATTTTGTGAATTATTTTCAGGCATTTTAGCAACAAAAATTACCTTACCATCTGTATCGGTAATCCATCCTGTAGCTTCGACAATTTTGTTGTTTTGATTATCAAAATTGCTCGAATCATTACTTATATTAGATGGTGCTTTTTGAGTTGGTACTAAATCAACTAAGTCTATATATATGGTGTCTGTGCTAAATATATCCTCGGGGCTTTGCGGTAATCCACCTTTTCCACTAACAACAAATTTGTTGCCACGAGAAGCAGCACAGCCTGCTTTTATTTCAGTTGTACTAACCAAAGTTGAAGGTAATTCTACTAAACCAGAAGATGGATTTACATTTAATTGATTTATGGTTACTTTTCCATTTACACCAAATTGAGAGCTTGCTGTAATATCACTATTATCAGTTCTTGTCGAGCGAAATTCTAAACCAAAAATATTTTGAGTTATAATGTCAATATTACCGCCATTTCCTTGATTTGCATTCGCTGTAATATCACTATTTTCAAATTTTAATCCAATCACAAAACCTTGAGGATTATTGATGGTAATATTACCACCATTAGCAGTATCAAAAGCTTCGGCAGAAATTAAACTATTGTCTTGTATCCATAATAAATCTTGGATATCAAGAGTAATATTTGCACCTTCGGAGCTTGTTATAATTCCAGTTTCCGCTGTTAATTTACCTTGAGTTAAAAATAAATTATCTGCTGTAATATCTAAATTTCCGGCTTGTCCTTTTGGACTGCTGACGGTTACTTGAGCGTCATCTTTTATATCAAATTGAGTAGTATTTACTTTTACCGAACCTGCGATTCCACCTTCTGTTGATTGTACTGATAAACCACCTTTTCCTGTTAATTCTACAGAGTTTGTAACGTTAATATTTAAGTTTCCGGCTTTTCCATTAATAGTAGATGCTGAAATCTCACTATTATTGAGTGAAAGATTATTTAAACTATCTAAAGTAATATCACCACTAATTCCAGATTCTGTAGTTGCGGAAATTGTTGCATTTTGGGAAAGATTTATATCGTTGGCATTGATTAACAAATTACCCCCATTCCCATTACCTTTGCTACTGACAGTCGCTTTAGAATTATCTGTGATCGCAAATTGTTTAGTGGTAATGTTTAATTCTCCTGCATTACCTTTACCTATAGCTTCAGATTCAAGAGTGCTACCAGCATTGAGTTGAATTGAATCTGTAGCATTGATAGTTATATCTCCAGCTTCACCATTTTCTGTAGAAGCACTAATTTGACTATTTTGGTTTAATTTTAGCGATTCTAAGTTATTAAATATAATATTTCCACCACTACCAGATTCATTTTCCGCACTCATTTTGGCTTGATTTTCAATATTTACTATATTTGTATCTACAGATAAATTACCAGCCCTACTATTTCCTTTACTACTAACCGTTACTTGTGCGCGATCGCCAATATATAATTGAGGTGTCTTAATTTCAAGATTTCCTGCACTCCCATTCCCTTCTGTACCAGCAAATATTCCAGAAACAGCCCCTGAGTTGATGGTACTTGTAGCTATACTTGGAGCCTCAAGAGAAATTTGCAGTTCATAATCAACATTATTAGGAATTCCACTGCCATCAACTTGGTCAACCTTAATAAAATAAGTACCAGGTTGAGTAAAAGTATATCTGATATATGGGTCTAATCCACCAACGTTTGAGTCACTACCTCCCGCACCTAATTTATCAGAAGAATTATCGTTAGATACAAACTTGTTACCCTGGTTATCGAAGAGAGTCATTTTAGTATCTAATTCAGGAGAAAAATCTCCAGCAAAATAATCTAAATCAAAAACTGCTCTTGTGCCAGTTTTTTTGATTTCAATAGCATAATAATCTACCGAATTATCTCCACTTGCTCCTACAGAAACATAAGGAATTCGCGTAGAAAACTCAACATTAAAATTGCTAATACCGGGACTCTGAATGGAAAAATCCTCTTCAGCAATTCTTTGTGCAGTTTCTATTGAATTATTTGGTTCTTGCTCGGGTAATTTACATTCTCCAGAAAAACCACAAAACGAATTGTTAACAGCAACTCTTTGCTCACCTGATGTATTTGGAGTCGGACGATTCTCAAACTTGGAGTCAGCCCCAGTAATGTTAAGATTGCCTGTAGCATTAACAATAATTTTACCAGCCCTACCGGCACCAAAGGTATTAGTTAACATCTGTCCGCCATTTTGCAACGAAACAGTATGAGCATTAACAGTTATATTACCTCCATCTGATTGGCTAAAAGTTTGAGCACTCAATACTCCACCATCAGTAATATTTAAATTGCTTGTTACAATTGTTATATCTCCACCTTTAGTACTATTTATGCCTTCGCTAGAAGTAAAAATACCGCTTAAAGAACCATCACTACCAATCCCATTAATATCAACTGTATCGGCAACATTCAGAGTAATATTACCAGAGCTACCAGTACCCTGAGTTAATGCCAATAATTGAGAACCGGATAGCAGAGATAATGAATTTGAAATAATATTAATATCACCACTATTTCCTGTTGAAGAAGCTGTTGCAGCAGTAGCAATTTTACTTTGATTTGTTAAAGAAGCCATGTCAGCGACTTGCAAATTTATATTTCCAGCATTTCCTCCACCAGTTGTAAGACTAAGAATACTACTGTTATTATTAAGAGAAATATCTTGTACGCTCATGTTTACATTACCTGCATTGCCAGTACTATAAGTTCCTGTATCAATTAAAGAAAAGTTTTCTAGCTGCAACTTTTTAGCTTTAATTTCAATATTTCCACCTTCACCAATGGAACCAGGTTCTAAAGCTGTCAACAAACGCGAATTATCTAGGTAAATGAGGTTATCAGATTCAAGGGATATATTACCTGAAAAACCACTACCGGGAGCCGTACTTGTTATATCAGTTTGGGTTAATTCAATTGAAAGTGCTTGAAGATAAATATTTCCTCCATTGCCGTTATTTTCAGCATTAGTGCTTATAAAACTGTTAGTTAATCTCAGCAATTCTGTTTTGGTTTGGAGTTGAATATCTCCACTTTTTTTATCGCTAGAAGTTATTATAGAATTGACCGTAATACTATTATTTGATTCAAGTAAAATTGCTCCCCCATTTCCTCCCCAAGCAGTGGAATCTAAGTTTGAGGTAGAAATATCATCACCAGCATTGAACGTAATTGTTCCCCCATTTCCATTAAACAAAGAATAAGAATTTAAGTTCGAGGTAGAAATATCACCACCAGCATAGAGTGTAATTGCTCCCCCATCTCCTGTAGAAAAAGAACAACAAATAAAAGAATTTAAGTTTGAAGTCGAAATATTACCACCAGCATAGAGCGTAATTGCTCCTCCATTTCCCTCCAACGCAAAAGAAGAAGAATTTAAGTTTGAAGTCGAAATATCACCACCGGCATAGAGTGTAATTGCTCCTCCATTTCCATTACTCCTTTCCAATAAAGAAGGAGAGTAAGAAGAATCTAAACTTAAGGTAGAAATATCACCGAAAGCATTAATAAAAACTCTTCCCCCATTCCCCGAAATGCTACTCGTATCAATATCTCCTTCTACTCGAATATCTCCACCATTCAAACTAGTATCCCGATTGTACTGATTGGTTAAAAATACCAAACCATCAGCAATATCAACTTTAATATTTCCACCAATAACTATATCGCTAGTGTTTGAACTTCCCCTACTATTGAGATTTACGACTTCACTTCCACTTCCCGTAATCCCTGGAGTCCCAAATCCGGTAGTACCAGCACGAATATCTAAAGTAGCTTGATTTTTTCCATCAATTTGCAAATTCTCCCCATCACTAAGAGTCACAGTCTGTTGTAACCCATTATCAGCATCCGTTCCGGTAATGGTTACATCACCGGTAATATTCACACTCCCCCCAGCTAAAATATGTAACGAAGCTCCACTGTAACTATCAAAGCTAACATCACCACTAGCTCTTATAATTGGGTTCTTAGGACTTGATAAATCTCCATAATTACCATCTAATTGTTCAATCGTGAAACTTCCACCACTAAAATAACGAGCATCACCAAGTACGGGATTTTCACTTTGTAAAATCAAATCATTTCCAGAAAATAAACCGCTTGAAGGATGGTTTAATGCAAAGATATTGATTGTTTTATCTGCTTGTAACAATAAGTTATTGCCAGCATCAGCAATAAAAGGAGAGGTTTGACTATCTCTAATTTGTAAAGTATTACTTGCTTGCAGCTTCAAATCCCTACCAGCATTCAATTGCCCTGTTAAATCAAGATTTTTACCGATTAAATTTAAATCTTTGTCAACAGCCAAATTTGCTTTATTAGCAATATCAGCTTGTTGGTTGCGCGGATATTGTAAACCAGGAGTTAAATTAATCTTTAATAACGGTACTTCTTGGGGATTAGTTGCGCTAAACTCAAAACCATTATCAAACCAAATACTCGGTGAAGTTGTCGCTGTAAACGAACCAGAAATGTCTAAACTCGCATCTTTACCAAAAATAATTCCGTTAGGATTGATTAAAAATAAATTAGCATTGCCCAATACCCCCAACTTACCAAAAATTGAAGAAGGATTTTTTCCCGTCACCCGAGTCAGAATATTTTGAATTGAGTTGGGATTACTAAAATAAACGCTTCTACCACTATCAATATTAAATTCTTTAAAACTATGAAATAAATTAGAGCCGCGAATCGCACCACCGTCAATCTGTTTTTGCAGAGAATTAACAGAATTAACAACAGAATTTTCTTTGCCTAGAGTATTATCCGGTAGTAACTGTGCTTTGGCTTCAATAACTGCTGTTGATGACAGTATAAGTGATAAAACTAATAAGAGATAGTGACGGTTGTGCATTTACTTTAACCTGAAAACTCTTTTACTCTTGAGTAATATTCATAGAGTTCCCAGATGTGAGGAAAAATTAACATCGTGTTCTATTTAGGGCTTGCTGAAAAAGTAATAAAAAAGCGTCTTAGGAGATTAGACCTCTTGCAAAAGTTTTTTGTGGTATAATAGTGGTTTGTGTAATATTGATTGATGTGTAGGGCACGTGCAGCAGCCTCCGTGATAGGCGAAGCCGACGCCGTAACGGCGTATCGCCAACTTCGTGATATGTGCCATACGCTACTGATTAACCTGCCTTGATATTAAAACTCTTACAAAATTCTTTTATGATAAGAAAAGTGTTTAATATTTAATGAACTCAAATGAAATACTGGCAAGCAATAAAATTACCATCATCTGAATTTAAACGTATGACAGGAGTTCAAAAAACTTTTAACTTGATGGTTAGGATAGTTAAATCGAAGGAAAAAGAAAAAAAGAAGTGTGGTCGTCCTCCGAAATTAAGAATTGAAGACCAAATTTTATTAACCCTTCAGTATTTAAGAGAATATAGAACTTATTATCATATAGGAAAAGACTGGAAAATTTCGGCAATCTTTCACATACCGTATTGTCTTAAAAATTGAAAATATTTTAATTAAATCTAAAAAATTTAGTTTACCAGGCAAGAAAAAATTGTTAGATTCCTCTCTTGAGGAAGAATTAATTTTGATGGATGTCATGGAAAGTCCCATTGAAAGACCAAAAAAATGTCACGAGATGGAACCTTAAAAAAATGGGGCAGGGGCACCCCAAGAAATTTTTTCTTCTAAAAAATTTCTTGGGGAC
>JBCBQE010000351.1:0-6881 GCA_039820385.1 Cyanobacteria bacterium J06635_10 | reverse complement strand
GTTAGAAATTTTTGGATTTTGGCTTTAACTTCTTGCATTGCTAATCTCCTGTAATTTTTAATTTGTTAATTGTAGGTATAAAAACCTTTTCCGTTTTTCCGTCCATATAATCCAGCGTCAACCATTTTCTTAAGTAAAGAACAGGGACGATACTTACTATCATTGAAACTTTCATACAAAACTTCGATGGAGAAGAGAATTGTATCTAAACCTATCAAATCAGCTGTTTCAAGCGGCCCCATTTTATGTCCAAAACATGTTTTGAAAATTTTATCTACTTCTTCTACTGATGCTACTTGTTCTTGTAAAATAAAAGCAGCTTCATTAATGGTTAACATCAGGACGCGATTAGATACAAAGCCAGGAGAGTCATTGACCAAAATACATTCTTTTCCCATCTGAGCCAGTAATGTTTTGGCTGTTTCAATAGTTTCATCACTCGTATGATAACCACGAATTGTTTCTACCGCTGGCTTCATTGGTACGGGATTCATAAAATGCATCCCAATAACTTTAGAGGTACGCTTTGTTACTGAAGCAATGCGAGTAATAGGTATAGCAGATGTATTCGCAGCAAAGACAGTTTCTGGCGGACAAATTGTATCAATTTTTTCGTAGATGTTCTTTTTGATATGCCACTTTTCTGTAGCATTTTCTACTACGAACTCTGCCTTTTGAAGAAATTGGTAATCTGTAGAAAACGTAATTTTGCCTAGGATATCATCTGGTTGGCTGGCTTTCTTATTTTTTGTGAAAAACTGTTGTAAACGAATATTATTTTTTATTTCTTGTTTTGCAGATTCTAAAATTTGGTCTGAAATATCCAAAAGAATTACATTATGACCAGTTTGGGCTAGGGCTTGTGATACTCCTATGCCCATAACACCTGCACCTATAACGCCTACGACTTCAATTTCCATAATTTATTGCGAGAGTAAATCTACATGACTAGAAAATAATTAGCTTGAACAGCTTTACAAATTGCTTTATTATCAAGTAAAAAATGAAAAGAGTTGCATAAATACAGAATAAATTGGCAGTTAAAAACATTGAAAGTTCTTGACAAATTGGGCAAAATCATCCAATGATTCAGCAACGCCTGATAAGTCAACTACAATTTATACCAAATTAGATGAGCTTATCCTGACATCCCTTACCTGCTCAGTTTTCCATTGTTTTCCGCAAGCTGAGCGGCCTCATGTCAGTCCACACTTCCTTAATGTATGCCAAGCATTCTTCCTTAGAACCACTTTTACCTGCATCTTGCCAGCCAAGAGCATTGTCTCGCTGTGCGGGCCAGATAGAATACTGCTGTTCGTGATTTAGAACCACTTTGTAAATCGTTTTGTCAACTCGATCATCTGTTTTCACAGTTGTCTCCTATTAGTTTATATTTGTGCTTCTTTACCTGCTGATGCTGCCATGCCCACAGATTACTATACTGGAATTTCAAATTTCAAAGTCTTGGTACAAAACTCTTTCCATTCAGGAGTTATGTTATTAAAAATGATGTTTTCGTCTTTGAAAATACTATCTGTAACCACGTAGTTTTCTTGTAGATAAACAACATCATTGTCAGTTAAAAATTTTTCAATCCCGACAACATTATCATCTACATTTTTATTTTCTTTTCTGACGTTCTCAATTTGCTCATTCCATTGACTGAACTTACGCAAATTTTTCAATAAATAAGCTTTGCAGTATTTTCCCATTGTTGCCATAGTGATACCAGTTATAAGATTTTTGTCAATGATGTGGTTGATTTACTTGAAAGCGAGAGTCTATGTACTTGGTAAATCTTCCTCTACTAGTCCTCGAGCGTCTTTATAAAATAAATTTGCCGTTGTCAGTGGAGTGAAACTCATGGTAGGGTGTTGTTTGGCATAATTTTTGTCAAACATTTGCCTGTGCTTGTTCAAGACAAACTTTTAAATGTTTTGCCCAAACCTGAACATGAGGTTCTACCAACATCGTGATATGCTTGCCCGGTACCTCATAAGTCTCTACTGATTTTAAAGAGTACTTATCCCAACCCATCGACGGATTATCACAGATCTCTTCTTGTGCCCGGAAGACAGTAACTTGATTACGATAAGCTTCCTGTGGTACATAAGCATAATTAGCTTTACTGTTAGCTTTATAAACTTCTAGGAAACCGCTAACTTGGTCTAATGTTGCCTGGGGAGGTAATATTTCAGCAGTTTTTAACCGAGCTAGTAAGTGGTTTAACTGCTCCGAAGGCATCAGCGATCTAAGAGTATCCTCTGTTATAGATAAATTCTTGCTAAAAAATCCTTCTACCATGTTTACCATCTCAATTAAGTATTGCGTATCATCCTTGTGAACTTCCACAGGTTTTTGGTCAGGAATTGGTGCCCAAGTGTCAAAAATGGCAAGCACAGCAACCTCTTGACCTAGCTGTTGCAACTGTAGGGCGATTTCAAACGCTACACGACCTCCGAAGGAATGACCTCCCAGAAGATATGGACCTTCTGGCTGCACAACTTGTATTGCTTTGATGTAATCAGCAGCCATATCTTCAATACGTGTGTATGCAGGAGTCTTTCCATCAAGACCTGATGCTTGTAAACCGTAAAATGGTTGGTCTAGCCCCAGACAATTCGCTAATTGGTAAAAGTAAAGGACATTTCCACCACCTCCTGGCGAGCAAAAGAAAGGTCGCTTAGAACCACGAGGCTGAATTTCTACTAAAGGAGACCAAGGTCGGGAATCTGTTGTCTGCTGGAGAGCACTGGCTAGTTTTTCGACTGTAGGAGCTTGGAATAGAGTTGCCAAAGGCAGATTTTGACCACATTTTCGCTGAATTTGAGCCATTAGGCGCACAGCTATAAGGGAATGACCTCCTAATTCAAAGTAGTTGTCATAAATACCTACACGCTCGATACCTAGGAGTTGCTGCCATAAATTAGCAACAACTAGCTCCACAGGAGTACGAGGAGCAACATAGGCAGTTTGCAAATTTGCCCTTGGGCGGAGTTTGGGTGAATCTTTCTGTACTGAAGGCTCTGTATCTTGTGTAGAACTTTCTGCACTACGTATTGATTCCAGTTTAACCCACTGATTAATTCTAGCTTGTAAGTCTCCTAATGATATCGCAATTTGAGATAGTTTCTTGAGGGAAAAAATACGTTTAAAGACCTCTACACTTTCTGTAGTTGTAATAAATAATTCAGTCAAAGTTGATTGATTATCTGTATTTTGCCGTTCTTCTTTCTCAATTGGTGAGCCTTCCCAGTTCAAGCTAATCCAAGGTACAGTTGTTGTCCGATTTTGCAGACAAGCAAAAGCATCCATAAAAAGGTTTGCTGCCGAATAAGCGGCAAAACCCAATCCTCCTAAAATACAGGATACGGAGGATAGTAAAAGGCAAAAATCAAGGTCTTTGCCATGCAAAACTTTTTCCAGTACAAATAACCCATGTACTTTAGACTGAAAATGCATTTCACATTCAGCCTTACCTGTATCTTGAATAAGTTTAAATGAATCATCTCCGATTATCCCTGCCCCATGAATCACACCATGAATTTCGCCAAAGTGCTCATATGCCTGGGCTATTGCTGCTTCCATTTGTTCGAGATTAGCTACATCCGCGCCGATGACTAAAACCTCACCACCCAATTCTTCCAAAGTCTTTACTTTTTGAATCTTGCGGCTTACTGTGTCCTGTTCACCATGGGTTGCTATCCATTCGGACCAATTCTCTCTAATAGGAATACAAGAACGTCCTAACAATACCAGCTTGGCTTTAAATGTCTTAGCTAAGTATTTTGCGAAAGTAAAGCCAATATTTCCCAAACCACCAGTTATGAAATATACACCTCCGTCCCTAAACCTGGTTTTTTCGACCGTCACTGCATCTATTTGGACGGGTTCCCATGTTTGAACCCAGCGACGATGTCCACGATACGCAACTATTAGATCATCTGTTTTAGTTGTAAATTCCTCTATCAAACAGTCTATTAATTTCTCATTTTCAGTTGTAGATTTGGGAATCACAACATCAATACTACGGCAAACTATGTTCGGATATTCTTGTCCAATAACTTTAGATGGTCCTAACAAAGTTGCTTTTTCAGGATTTAAACTTTCTTCACCACTCACCTCATGCAAATTGCTTGTCACACTAATAATTTGCAGAGGATTAGTTATGTTTTGTTTATCTAAGGCTTGAGCTAGGAAGAGCAGACTGTAAAAGCCTAAATATTGACTATTTTCAAAGTACCGATCTGGTAAGTAGGATTGGTCATATGATGTGACGTTCCATAAGTGGGCGATCGCTTGTGGTATCTGATCCAATTTGCGTAATTCTTGGATCAAGGCTTCATAGTCATCTTTTCGCTGGGGATTGATTACATATGCATTATCATTTAGTTTTGCAAACTGTTCTCCCACAACCACTGCGATCGGATGGTGCTTTTGTTGTTCCAGTCGTGTTACAATTTCTTTTCCTAACCCATATGCATCAACAAAAACAAGCCAACAAGTCTTTTGAGCTTGTGTATTTTCTTCTTCAAGAGGTTCAATGATTTTAGATTGTTTCCATGAAGGAATGTAAAACCAATCTGCAATATTTGACTTTTTGTGTATTACTTGTGTAGTAAGAGGTATAAAATCTGGTTGTTGGTCAATCCAGTAACGTTGACGCTCGAAAGGATAAGTTGGCAAAGGAATCCGGTGACGCTGCTCGCGAGCATAAAAACCAGACCAGTCTACTTGAACTCCCAAAAGCCAGAGTTGCCCTAAGGTATTGAGCAAGAATGCTATATCCGACTTTTGCTCTTTTGGATGAGGAAGTGAACTCAAAGCCGTAGGTTTATCTTTTTGATCCGTATAAGCTAAAGCACTCGATGTTCCAGAAGATCCAACCTCTAATAAAATGGCATCTGGCTCTCTTATTAAATCAGCAATACCATCTGCAAAATTTGCTGTTTGCTTTAGATGCTTTGACCAATAGCTCGGATCTGTTGCTTCGGTTGTAGTAATCCAAGTTCCTGACAGATTCGAGATAAAAGGAATTTGAGGTGGGTTCAATTCGATTTTTTCGTTTTGCCCAATGTAGTGCTCTGGAAGTGAATAGGAAGTTGCCCCCAAAGACAACTTTTGCAATAGATACCCGCGAGCAGCTACTTGTACTAAAGCATCTTCTAGGGAAAATACACCAGCAAGAGTTGCAGCTACATACTCTCCAGTGCCGTAACCAATCATAGATTGAGGACGTATACCCCAAGACAGCCATAGCTGCGCTAAAGCGTACTCGATAGCAAACGATGCTAGCTGGGAAATTTGAGTTATTTCTAGCAAATAAGCAGCTTTTTGGGCTTGTTCTTGGTTTGGATACAATACTGTGAGTAAATCTAATTCCTGATAAGATTTTATGATTTCAGAACAAGAATCAACCCAATGACGAAATGTGGGCTCATACTGATATAACTCCAAAGTTCTATTTACACACAGTACTTCGTCCGATTGAAAGATAAATACAATCTTTTGATTACAAGGCTCTTGAAAGTTGGTCAAAACTCGCTGAGGATTTGGAGGGCTTAGTGCCTGCACTGCATCATTTAGGTCTTGGCAAACTAATATCCGGCGATGGTTGAAAGCGCGGCGGCCTACTTGCAGTGTGTGAGCCACATCGGCAAAATTTAATGTCGGATTGTGCTTGAGGTGAGTCGTTAAATTTCCTGTGACATTCTCCAGTGCTGAACTTGTCTTAGCAGAAAGTACTAATAACTGCCAAGGGCGAGATTGACATGAGTCTATGTCTTGCCTAATGTCAACTGGTGCTTCTTCCAAAATGATATGTGCATTGGTGCCGCCAATACCAAAAGAACTAACCCCCGCACGGCGAGGGCCATTGTTAACCTTCCATTCCGATAGCTCAGTATTTACGTAAAAGGGGCTATTATCGAAATCAATTTGAGGATTAGGTTCTTCAAAGTGCAAGCTTGGTGGCAACAAGCCATGTTTCAGTGCAAGGACAGTTTTGATCAAACCTGCAACACCTGCTACCGAATTTAAATGACCGACATTCGTTTTTACTGAACCAAGAGCGCAAAAGCCTTTCTTCTCAGTATGAGGTGAGAACACTTGTGTTAATGCTGCTACTTCTATTGGGTCACCTAGGGGAGTTGCTGTCCCATGAGCTTCCACATAAGTGATTGTCTCAGGTTCAACCTCAGCCGCCAGTTGAGCTGCTTTTATAACCTTTGCTTGACCATCTATACGAGGTGCCGTATAACTAAGTTTAAAAGAGCCATCGTTATTAACAGCGGACCCTTTGATCACAGCATAAATATTGTCTCCATCACTCAAAGCATCTTCTAATCGCTTTAAAACTACAATGCCCGCACCATCACCACCGATAGCCCCCTTTGCTTTAGCATCAAAAGTACGACAGTGCCCATCTGGAGAAGCAATACCCCCTTCTTGGTAAAAATAGCCTTCTTTTCGATACCAATTTATTGAAACGCCACCAGCCAAAGCCATATCGCATTCACCACTTAGCAAACTTTGACAGCCTAAGTGAACAGCGACTAATGATGTTGAGCAGGCAGTTTGAACTGTATAACTGGGTCCTTCTAAATTAAGCTTATAGGAAGTGCGTGTAGTAAGAAAATTTCTATCATTTCCAATTGAAATTTCTAAATCACTAAGTGAATTTATAATATTTTGATTTGAATAAAGGTTAAATAAATATGAGTTAAATCCAGAACCAGCGTAAACACCAATCAAACCTTTGTAAGATAAAGAATCATAGCCAGCATCTTCCAAGGCTTCCCAAGCGCATTCCAGAAAAAAACGATGTTGCGGATCGGTAATTTCTGCTTCATTTTTTGATTTTGATTCAAAAGAAGCAGAAA
>JBCBQE010000350.1:0-6886 GCA_039820385.1 Cyanobacteria bacterium J06635_10 | reverse complement strand
AACACATTTTTGTGGCGGTGGCTACATTAATTTCAGTAGTTGCGATCGGTAAAGGTGCGCTGATGACTGTGGCTGAGATGGGAAGTGGACATGGCGAACATAAACACGGAACAATGGAAATTCCTCCTGGAGTTGCGGTACCAACTGTTGATGTAGTGGTGTATAAAGATGCTAAGAAGGGATGGAATGTAGAAGCG
The DNA here is from genome assembly GCA_039820385.1 of Cyanobacteria bacterium J06635_10. Lineage (GTDB taxonomy): Bacteria > Cyanobacteriota > Cyanobacteriia > Cyanobacteriales > Nostocaceae > Rivularia. Next base: position 6,689 of record JBCBQE010000350.1, on the reverse strand, counting down.
AAGGTGACCAACTTTCAATTTGCACCGGAAAAAGTTAACACCGCAGCACAGCCCGGAGAAGGACACGCTCATCTTTTTATTAATGGTAAAAAAATTACCAGATTATATGGTTCTTGGTATTATCTCGAAACTCTTGAACCCGGTGAAAACAGTGTGAAAGTAACCTTGAATGCCAACAATCATGCTGATTGGGCTAATAATGGTAAAGTAATTGAAGATACACAAGTTGTGAAAGTCCCGGAAGTCGTAGATAAAAGCGATCGGCAAGATAAACATCAAGGACATAATTAATACATAATTCCAGTTGATATTCATTCAGGTTGCTCTACATAATTCGCAACTCATAGGACATTCAGCCAGATAAAATTTGTTGGTAGTTGGACTTTCTTCATCAGAGTAATACCTATATACGATCGATTTGCATTTGAATAATTTTGGTAAATAAAAAACTCTTTAATGGTACTTGAACTTTTCCTAGTTGCAGCCTTGGGATTTCTTGGTAGTTTTGGTCATTGTGTAGGAATGTGCGGTCCTTTAACTGTAGCATTTTCTTTGTCTTCTCTAAATAAAAATACTAACTTATGGCAACAATCTAAGTTCCACTTTTTGCTTAATTTCGGACGGATGCTTAGTTATAGCTTAGTTGGTGCTGCAATTGGAGCGCTGGGTTCGGTATTGTTAGAGAGCGGACAATTGGCGGGTGTTGGTAGCGAATTACGCTCCTCGATCGCTGTTGTGACTGGTTTAATGTTGATTTTATTTGGACTTCGACAAATTAATCCCCAACTTTTACCGCGTATTCCATTTTTACACCCGTTATTGCAAGGTGGTTTACACGATCGCTTAAATGCGGGAATGTCCAAACTTTCATTACAAACCTCGTGGTATACACCAGCCCTGTTAGGAATGACTTGGGGTTTAATGCCTTGTGGTTTTCTTTATGCTGCCCAAATTAAAGCTGCTCAAACAGGCAATATGTGGATGGGTGCAGCCACAATGCTAGCTTTTGGCTTGGGAACATTACCGATGATGTTGGGGGTGGGAGTCTCTGCATCTTTAATTGGTAAAGATAAGCGATCGCAATTATTTCGTTTGGGTGGCTGGGTAACTCTGACAATTGGTGTAATTACCTTGCTACGGACTGGCGATACCATGGTAGACTACACCGGACATGGCGGTTTAATATTGCTGATGCTAGCGCTGATTGCTCGTCCTATAAGCGGTTTATGGGCAGCACCCATGGGTTTCCGTCGTGCATTGGGGGTAGGTGCTTTCGTCCTTTCTTTAGCCCACACTGCTCACATGATGGAACATTCATTAGGATGGAAGCTGAATAATTTTTTCTTCTTACCACGAGAATTTCAGTTGGGTATGGCTTTTGGTGCAGTGGCTTTAGTATTAATGCTTCCTGCTGCTTTAACTAGTTTTGATTCCCTACAAAAATCTTTAGGTAAACGCTGGCGACAAATTCATTTATTAAGCGTTCCAGCTTTAATATTAAGTACAATTCATGCTGTAATCATTGGTTCTCATTATCTTGGCTCCCTACAATCAAGTTGGACAAATAAATTAGCTACAGTTGGTTTAGGGATTTTTACTCTCGCAATATTGTTACTTAGAACCCGCCTTTTTTGGTCAATATTACGCTTGCAGAGATTTTATGTTTCCCCACGCTGAAGAGAGAGACATGGGGAGAAGTAGCGATGCCCCATGCCCAATAATTTAAATAATTTAATGAAAATAAATCTTTCGTCATTATTAATTCCTCCCGCTTCCGCTCACAAGATAGAAGCTGATAAAGATGTCGGCGCTACTTTGCATATCGAACCAAATGATACACCCCGTGCAGGTGAAGCAGCACAAGCTTGGTTTGCTTTAACTCGTAAAGGTGGCAAGGTAATTCCTCTGGAACAATGTAATTGCCAATTAGCTGTTTATAGCGAACCCCGCAAAACAGGAGAAGCTCCACTTGCTCAACCAACCTTACAACCCATATCAGCCGAACGCTATCAAGGCATACCGGGAGCAAAAATTACATTCCCCAAACCAGGAGCTTATCAATTAGAGCTTACTGGTAAACCGAAAAATGGCATCACCTTCCAACCCTTTGAATTAAAGTTTGATGTTACCGTAGCTGCCGGAACTAAGAAAGCCACAACAAATCAACAAGAAATAGCAGATGCACAAAAAATACAAAATGTCAACATTAATCAAACCGATGATGTTGCTTTTTCCTTGCCATTTTGGGCTATCGGCTTGGGAGTTTTGGTACTCATGGGTGGAATTTTTGCAGTAGTAAGAAGAGTTAGTAGTGAGTAGTAAGTAGTGAGTAGTGAGTAGTTAATCCACCGGTATTTTCTCCCCATCTCCCCACCTCCCCATCTCCCCATCTCCCCATCTCTCCATCTCTCCCTCTTCCCCTTTTTCTAACTACCGTGTCGCTTCTGATGCCATTCCCAAGCATGAATCATAATCTCTTTGAGGTTCGGATATTGTGGTTGCCAACCTAAAATTTTTCGGGCTTTTTCGGCGCTACCAATGAGGGCTGGAGGATCTCCTGGACGACGATCGCATTCTACTGCTTTAATATCTTTACCAGTTACTTGTCGTGCGGTTTCGATTACTTCTTTGACGGAAAAACCGTTACCGTTACCTAAGTTGAAAAAGGCGCTGTCGCCTCCTTTGAGTAAGTATTCTAAACCTAAAACGTGAGCATCAGCTAAATCGCTAACGTGAATATAGTCGCGAACACAAGTACCGTCAGAGGTGGGGTAATCGGTACCGAAAATTGAGATTGACTCGCGTTTTCCTAAAGCGGCTTGCAAAACTAAAGGAATTAAATGAGTCTCGGGGTTGTGATCTTCTCCAAGTAAACCAGAAGGATCAGCACCTGCGGCATTAAAGTATCGAAAACGTACTGATTTGAAGTCATATGCGTCGTTAAAATCAGATAGTATCCGTTCTACCATTAATTTAGTTGCACCGTAGGGATTTATCGGATTTTGGGGGTGATCTTCCGGTATCGGTACCACTTCGGGAACTCCGTAAGTAGCACAAGTTGAAGAAAATACAAATTTCTTAACGGACGCTGCTAGCATTGCTTCTAACAGGGTAATTGTACCGATAACATTATTACGATAATATTTAGCAGGGTCAGAAACCGATTCTCCCACGTAAGCGTAAGCAGAAAAATGCATTACTGCTGCAATTTCTCGTGATTTAAACAAATTATCGAGTAAATCGCGATCGCCAGTATCTCCTTGGATAAGTTCGACCTTAAGAACTTGCTCTACCAAGTCACGATGTCCGTAAACAAGATTATCAAGTATCAATACTTCATAACCTGCTTGCTTCAAAGCATTAACGGTGTGTGAGCCAATATACCCGGCTCCTCCAGTGACCAAAATGGTAGTTTTTTCCGGAGACATAGATTTTCCTTTACATTTGACAACTACATAATAAATTTAATTTACTTAAGCGACATTACTTATCTTCTAGGCTACAAATACTAAACATGATTGATAAAAATTGCACTAAAATCACTACGAAGGTAGTTTTAGTGTGTAGGGTGTGAGGTATTTGAAGTCAAACAATGGTACTAATACCATTTGACAGTAGAATAAATCAATTACCCAGAGCCGCGATTGACCGTACACAAACATTTGAGAGTAAATTTATGTTTGACATATTAAGTAGAGTTCTTCTATGGCTAGTCATAGGGAGTGTCATATTTAGCCTGTTTCAAAGATTCTATCCTTCGGGATCCTTTGTAGGGCGATTGGTATTGGTGATTTTTCTGGTTGTCTTGTTATTGTCCTTTGTTAACCCAGGCGAACCTGTTATTGCTTCTTTATGGAGAGTAATATCCTTTCCTCTCAAACCTCTGGGAGCCGCAGTTTTATTGATGACTTTTGCCGCTCAGAAAATAAATGGTGGAGCAATAGATAAACCGGGAGGAATCTTTATTGGTTGGGCACTGACAATTTTATTGTTAGCAAGTACACCAGCGGTTGCCTATTTCTTGGTTCAATCACCTGTTGCTCAGGTAGCTTATCCTAATGTAGCTTTGATTCAACCGAAATCTGCAACCCTTGTTGCATTTACTGATGAATCCAATGTCGGAAATATGTCAGATGTCGCAAGTGACATTGTTATTCCTCAAGTAAATGCAGTTGAAACGAAAGTAGCATTTAACCCTAGTCAAATAGATATTCCGCCTTATCTTTTGCAAAGGCCTGATACTATTCGTCGTCGGGGCTTACGTATAGAAGATTTTGTACCGAGTGCAGAAACTTTGCAATTAACCACTCGAGTTTGGGAAAGTTACCTCAATCAAGTGAATAATTTCTTACGTCCTCGATAAGGCTTACTTACTGGTAGAAAAATATACTAGGGTGTGGAAAAGATACCGTACCCTAGTTTTTATTTGGGCAGATCCGGTAGAGTTAGAGGGAGGGAGTGAGTGAGAGAGAAATTGTTATAGGGAATCTTAGAGCATAACGGGAGTAATATAGTCATTCCAATTAATTTCCGTAAACACACTCACATAACACTCGTTTCTTGCGCAGGAATTACTATAGTTGTTCGTTATTCGTTGATAATTGATCGACTACACCCTACGTGTGATAATTGATAATTGGTAATTGATTGCTCGAATGTCAAAATCACGACGCTTTATCAAACTAGTTGCTTATCTACGTCCTCATTGGCGAGAAACAGCTTTGGGTATTATCGCTTTATTGGTTGTTAATGGGTTAGGGGCTTACATACCTTTATTAATTCGCGGTTGCGTCGCGAAACTTTCAGAAAGCTTTAACTATGGACAAATATTACGCTACGGAATACTTATTGTCTTACTAAGTTCTTCTATGTGGCTGATGCGGATGGCTTCCCGTATCTGGATATTTGGTGTAGGAAGACAGGTTGAATTTGACCTCAAGCAACGGATTTTTGAACATTTGCTCAAGTTAGAGCCTTCTTATTTTGCCACTAATACTGCTGGAGATTTAATTAGCCGCGCTACGAGTGATGTGGATAATATTCGACGGTTGCTGGGTTTTGTAGTCTTGAGTTTTGCAAATACTATCTTTGCTTATGCGCTGACTTTACCTGTAATGCTTGCGATCAATTTAGAACTGACCATTGCAGCACTATTACCGTATCCGGTAATGTTATTTGTGGTGATGCTATTTAGCGAACGTCTCCGCAATCAACAAGCCGTAGTACAGGAGAATATCTCGGATGCGAGTGACTTAATTCAAGAAGATATCAGCGGTATTTCCTTAATAAAAATTTACGCTCAAGAAGAAAATGAACGTCGGGCTTTTGATAGAGAAAATCAAAAGCTGTTACAGGCTAACTTGAAATTAGCAAGAACGCAAAATACTTTGTTTCCCTTAATTGGGGGATTGGCTAACGTAAGTTCGTTGATAATTATCTGGATGGGGGCGAGTCAAATTGGTTCTAATCTTGATGTGGGCGATTTTCTTGCGTTGTTGGTATATGTTGGACGTTTGGTATTTCCTACGGCTTTACTAGGGTTTACGATTACAGCCTATCAGCGTGGGGAAGTTAGTGTCGATCGGGTTGAATCAATTTTCAACGTGGAACCTAAAATCAAAGACTATAGTGATGCAATTGCTCTGTCGCGAGAAACAGTCAAGGGAGAATTAAGGGCCAAAAACCTCACACTCACTTACCCAGGCTCGGAAACTCCTGCATTAGATAACATTAATTTTAATATCGTTCCAGGAGAAACAATCGCAATTGTTGGTTCTATAGGTTCGGGTAAATCTACTTTAGCGAATTGTTTACCGCGTTTATTAGATATTGGTGAAGGAGAATTATTTTTAGATGGAGTGGATATTACTAAAATCGCTTTAACTGATTTACGGGATGCGATCGCCTATGTTCCTCAAGATAGTTTTCTTTTCAGCACCACCATTCAAAATAATATCCGTTATGGCGATCCTTTAGCTGAACAGCAAGAAGTTGAAAATGCCGCAGATTTAGCGCAAATTAGCTCGGAAATAACTAATTTTCCGCAAAAATACAGCACAATTGTCGGCGAGCGCGGAATTACCCTTTCTGGCGGTCAAAGACAGCGTACATCTTTAGCTAGAGCAATGTTAGTTGATGCGCCGGTATTGATTTTAGATGATGCACTCTCTTCCGTAGATAATCAAACTGCGACAAAAATTTTAAAAAATTTATCTGGCGGTACTAAACGTAAAACAGTTGTTTTTATCACCCATCAATTATCTGCTGCTGCTGCTGCTGACCGAATTTTTGTGATGGAAAAAGGGAAAATCGTTCAAACCGGTACTCAAATAGAACTTTTACAACAACCCGGACTTTATAAAACTTTATGGAGTCAGCACTATGTGGAAGAGTTACTGCATTAGACAGTGAACAGTGAGCAGTGAGCAGTGAACAGTGAACAGTGAACAGTGAACAGTGAGCAGTCAACAGTGAACAGCAAGTATGTTAGGTAGAGTGGGCTGTAATTCAAAATTCATGCTTTGAATTACTGTATAATAAATTGTTTTGTTTACTACACTTGCCGAAAATAATTCATTTGTAATCAAATATTTTCAAGACCTATAACCCAACCTAAAAGGTGATAACTGTTCACTGTTAACTGTTCACTGTTAACTGATTTAAAACGCTCCTACACGAGCAATAATTAC
>JBCBQE010000349.1:0-6891 GCA_039820385.1 Cyanobacteria bacterium J06635_10 | reverse complement strand
TAACTGCTAGTCATGGGCAGATTGAAATCGAATATGAGATGATTTTGTGACTTGATTGCTGGCATTGGAATTCCTGCTTCCTACTTTTCCTACTTTTCTTACTTTTATTATTTTTTCATCTTGTCAGCAATATATTCATACATTGCACTTATACGTAATAACCACTATTATATTGGAATTAAGTATAATTATATTACAAAAGAAACTGTATTTTGATCGTTAAATTAAGCTTTTATTGTTAATACTGAGTGATTAAAATGCATATTTTTTCTTAGACCAAGATATGAGTATATTAAAGATCGGATGCTAGTAATGAGAATTATTTTTAATCCTTATATACAATTGATTAAAAAAAACTAAGCATAATAGTCAATATGAAAGCAACAAAAATCAATATTTTTTAATAAGAGAATAAATAAAGCTACTCTTATTAATAAAGAGGGCGCTGATGAAAATATTAAAATTAGATACTTACGATACAGAAATTTATTTTACAAGACAGTGATGAACAGGCAAAATTATTAGTTGCTGGTCCGACACCAAAGTATTATGAAGCTAAGTAGGTTGGTGTTGAAAATAGTAATCAGGACAAGTATTAGGAGGAGTGAGTAGTAACAAGGCAATGAAGCCAGTTTACCCAAGCTGTAATATAGTTTGGTTTACTTGTGCCCACCTACTTATATTGAATCCGGCTAGATTTAGGAATTGTGGATGTAGGGGGTTCAGATTTTGGATAATCTCATGCCTTGCTTTGGATAAGCATTTAAAGCGAGCAGTATTTGTGGAATGTATTTTTCTTTATTGAGATTTTTTTAATGGTAAGCTGCACAGGATTGGATGGGGAGAAGAGGGGGGAAGAAAAATTTATGAGTTATGAGTTTTAAATTCCCATTCGCCACAAGGCGCAGTGTTATCCCAATTCTCCTCCAAAATTACTTATCTTTGGGCTTGTATGTGGAAGCAACGTGCAATTCTTTAAGTTGAGAAGCATCTACAGTAGAAGGTGCATCTGTTAACAGGCAACTTGCTTGTTGTGTTTTGGGGAAAGCAATTACATCGCGGATTGATTCTTCTCCTGCTAAGAGCATTACCAATCTATCTAAACCGTAGGCGATACCACCGTGGGGAGGAGTGCCGTATTCAAAAGCTTCTAAAAGAAAGCCAAATTTACTGTACGCTTGATCAACTGACAAGCCGATTGTTTCAAAAACTTGTTCCTGAATTTCTCGTTGATAAATCCGCAAGCTACCACCGCCGATTTCAAAACCGTTTAAGACTAAGTCGTAAGCTTGGGCGCGTGCGGTTTTTAAGTCTTCTAAATCATCAGGATGGGGTGCGGTGAATGGATGGTGTAATGCTTCTAGGCGTTTTTGTTCAGCATTCCATTCAAACATGGGGAAATCAGTAATCCACAGTAAATTTATTTTATCCTCTCGGATTAATTTGAATTCCCTAGCTATAAATTGGCGCAATCGATCTAAGGTTTTGTTAACGGTATTAGCATCAGCAGCAGCAAAAAGTAATAAATGTCCGGGTTTTGCGTTAGTGCGCTGTAAAATTTCTTGTTTTTGTTCAGCACTTAAATTATCTTTGATTGCACCTATGGTATCAATTTCGCCGTTTTCCTTGACGCGGATGTAGGCTAAACCTTTGGCACCGGCTTCGCTGGCTTCTTTAAAGATATCGCCACCGGGTTTAATACGGACATTAGAAATAACATCACCACCGGGGATCGGTAGAATTTTGATAATGCCGCCTTTGGCTATACAATCGCGGAAAACTTTGAATCCGGAATCTTTCAGTAAATCCGAGACATTGACTAATTCTAAATCGTAGCGTGTATCAGGTTTATCGCTGCCGTAGCGTTCCATAGCTTCGGCGTAGGTAAGCTGGGGGAAGGGAAGGGGTAAGTCAATGTTTTTAACAGTTTTGAAGATATGAGAAACTAGCTTTTCATTGAGTTGGATAATTTCCTCAAGAGACATGAAACTCATTTCCATATCCAATTGAGTAAATTCCGGTTGTCTATCAGCGCGTAAATCTTCATCGCGGAAGCAACGCGCAATTTGATAATATCGATCGGTACCCGATACCATGAGAATTTGTTTAAATAATTGCGGTGACTGCGGCAGAGCGAACCAATTACCGGAATTAACACGACTTGGTAAAATATAATCTCGTGCACCTTCCGGAGTTGAGCGAGTAAGTATGGGGGTTTCAATTTCGATAAAGTTTTCTGCATCTTCAAGGAAGCGACGTATAGCTTTAACAACTTGATGCCGTAATTGTAGATTACGCGCCATACGTTCCCGACGCAAATCTAGATAACGATATTTTAACCTTAAATCTTCCCGCACGGGTTCGGTATCGGCGGTGGAAACTTGGAAAGGTAATTGCGATCGCACTGCGTTGAGTAGTTCAATATTATCGACGTAGATTTCAACTTCACCCGTAGGTAAGCGGGGATTTAGGGAATCATCCGGGCGTTGCGAGACTCTACCGGTGACTTTGACAACGTATTCATTTCGCAGGGAATTCGCTTGTTCGTAGGATAGGGGAGTACGTTGTGGATCGCTAACGATTTGCACAATGCCAGTGCGATCGCGTAAGTCTAAAAATATCACACCTCCATGATCGCGGCGACGATCCACCCATCCATATAAGGTGACAGTTTCTTCGATATTAGATGAACGGATTTCGCCGCAATAGTAAGTTCGCATAGGTATTACTTTTGTGTGTTAGAGCAGGGATTTTCAAGTTATTGTGAAAACTTTAATATTATATGAGTTAGTGGTTAGGAATAGGGTATGGGGAATAGACAGCTCGCTTCGTTAGCAGTTAGTAGTTGGTAGTTAGTAGTTAAAATCTCTTCCTCTCTCCCCATCTCCCCATCTCCCCATCTCCCCATCTCCCCATCTCAATTTCCCAAAATAATAAAGACGCTGCATCATTGCAACGCCTTTGCTTAAATTTAATTTTTCGTTACTATTAAGGTTTAGGGCGGGGTGCTGTTAGTACATCCCATGCTGCTTGTGCTGCGGCTTGTAATCGATCGCCAAGCTCTTGTACTTCTGCAACAATAGATTCAAAATTTTTAGTAGCTTCATTTTGCACCATCTCGAAGGCATTTTCAATATTAGTGCGTTCGATAAGCTGGTTTTGCTCGATTGTTTCTCGGGCTTGACGCACTGCACTTAAGTAGGTTTCCCGGGTAAGGGTACCTGCCGATTGTGCTTCTACTTGAGCGCGTCTTTTGATAGCTTCAATCAAGGCTGCGGTTTCATCCTTGACATCTTGGCTTTCTCCAACCATTTGGCTTTCCACCATTTCGTTGGTTTGGGGGCTTATTTCTACCGTTACTTCGGGTTGTTCGTTTTTATCTGTCATGATTTTAGATATAGATAAGGGAGTATGAGTTATTAATAAACTGTTGTGGGTAATTGTTGTTCTATCTTTAGTAAGGCTTCAACTCGCGCTTCGGTACTGGGATGAGTTCTAAATAAGTTTCCCATAAAGTTGCTATATGAGGGATTGATAATTAACAAAGGCTCATTTGCAGGATTTGCTTCTATCGGCATTTGCCGTGCAGTGGCATCTAATCTTTGTAAAGGGCTCCCATGAGAATTTTTTTCTCCTAAAAAAATTCTCATGGGTACCCGTAAAGCTTTTGCTAAAGCGCGGGGATTACTCGTTAATTTCGCTGCACCAGCATCGGCGGCGAATTCGCGGGTGCGGGAGATTGCTAACTGAATCACGCTGGCTGCTATTGGTGCCAAGGTAACTGTCAATATTATCCCCAAGGGATTCGCACCTCTATTTTCATCCCGTGAATTTCCACCACCAAACCATAAACTATAACTTGCCATCTGCGCCAAAAAGGAAATTGCACCAGCTATAGTCGCACTAACGGCTTGGGTTAAGGTGTCGCGATTAATAATGTGGGTAAGCTCGTGAGCAATTACACCTTCAAGTTCCTCCTGTGGGAGGATGTTTAAAATCCCTTCTGTCACTGCGACTGCTGCATTTTCTGGATCTCTTCCAGTGGCGAAGGCGTTAGGGTTGGAGCTAGGGACTATATATACTCTTGGTGTAGGAATATTTGCTTTCTTCGATAGCCTTTCTACCATAGAATGTAACCCTGGTGCATCCCCTGGGGATACTGGCTGTGCTCCATAAGCTGCCAAGGCAATTTTATCCGATTGATACCAAGATACAAGGTTCGTTACTGCCGCGATGCCGATACCTATAATTAAACCTGCACTACCGCCAATTATCCAATAACTAATAGCTATCAAAACACCGCTCAATGCAGCTAGCAAAACGGTTGTTTTTAATTGGTTGCCCATATTTATCTCTCAATAATCGATGCTGTTTCCTAAACAATTTTCTTCTTAATAACAGCATTACTTTAACCGTGCCCTAATTGTATCTATCTAAACTAAAATTATTTGGGTAGAAAACGCTAACACTTAAGTACGGTTTTACCTACCAATACTTTTAGATAGCTATATAATTTTTTACTTACTCTTTAGTGTATTTTAATACTTTTTTGCAATTTACTATTGACTTATTCTGATTTTTATTGAATATCATTCATGAATATATCAAGCATCTATCTCTAGTATTAATTAAAAATAACAAGATTGATAAATAGATATTTTTCTCGTTTCGATATTGTAATTTTATAGTGAAGTATATAGCTTAAAGTACCTATCCTGAAATCTTTTAAAACCTTTGAATTGCTAAAATAGATATTAGTGGGTAAAGCAACTTTAAGTGAGTAACCATATGATTGCATTTTATAAATAGTCTCGGTAGAATTTTCCCAAAATGCAACATAATATTTGCGAAAAACAGTACCTGAATGCGATCTGATTTTTTTGAAGGGCTACTGCATGACAGTTATCACTTACGGTAAATGTTAGCTATCACAATAAAGCGAGTAAATATATTCTGAAGTGGGTGTGAAGTTTTAAGGATAAACCGGATGACTCAAAAGTTTAATAACACAGGAGTTTTAGAAAAGATGGGAAAGACTTTGCACTTCTTTGCAGGGTTTATCATCAGCCCTTGGGTGAATGCATCCCTCTTTAAAAAAATGCAAAGAAGAATAGAAATTTTAGAAAGAAAATTAGAAAATGAGTCATCACAGGCAGAGTTATCCCAAGAGAGGATGATTTATTCTTTGCAACAACAGCTTGACTTATTAGAAGAAAGTACCAACAATCGTCTCGAAAAAATCCTCAATTACGAACTACGTCATCAAGTTTTGGAGGTAATTCAAGGACAAATAGACTTTATCACTAGAATTATCAAACCAACTGTAGAAGTCTTATTGAGAGAATTGGAGGATAAAAAGTTCTCTGATGTTGGAATTCTCAGTCTCAAAGAGATTCAAGAAAGACAGGAAAAACTGCGTTACTCCTTAGAACATATTGAACGAGAATTAACAGCATCGCTTCCAGAATTGCAAGCACAAAGGGCTGGATGCGTAGAAGGAGGAAGATGGCTATTAGCTAATCGAATAGAATTATCGCAAACAGTCGCGTGGGAATTATTAACTCAACACCATCCTCATACAGAAGAATTTAGTCGCTGCCTTAGCAAATATTTGAAACTGATTGGTAGCTGTATGCAAAATGAAATCGAACCTCGTTTACTTTATAAAGGAGTTGTAACTCATTACGAACCACCTGTTGAGATATATTTGAAGGCATTCGAGTTAATTAGAGGTAAATATATCAGCAATTGGCAAAATTCATCTGTCGTTTCAGATAAAGCAATTAATGAATTAAAAGGTTACTTTGACTATTTAATCGACTATTTTGTTAACGTTTTAGTCTAATAAGAGCGACTTTTTTATATCTTCTTCGATTACAGCTATATACTTTGCTTGTTTACTTTCGACTTTCGATAAAAATAAGAGCATCGTTCGTATAGGTTTGCTTTGCTGCCAACATTTTTCTGTTTCTAACAGTGTCGCCAAGTTTTCCAAGGCTTTTATCAAAGCTGCATTATATTCTTGAAAACGCTGGTCTAAAAACTGATGCTTCCTCATAAAATAAATTTAATTAACATAATAATTTTTTCTTCGGATAACTGTATACCCAGGATTTAACATATAAAAATTTCATAAAAGTAGATTAAATTTTCATAAAGAGAAATACCCCCGGTTTTAAGGTGAATAGGAATTGATAATTTACTACTCCTCAATGTCGAGTACTCTCACAAGCCAAAATTGACTGGTTAGGATAGGGAGGGGGAAGAGGGGGAGCAGGGGAAGCAGGGGAAGCAGGGTTCCCGAAGCAGGGGAAGAAATGTTAGCCGGAAATCTTCTGGCAGGAAAGGAGTAGGAGTAATATCATGTCCGGTTAAACACTTATCATATCGTTAGGAGTAATAGCATAAAACGTTCGACTATATAATAAGTAATTAGCTGGACTTGATATAACAATTTGATAGAGAAAGTCTTAATTATTACATTTTAAATAGTAAATTACGTAGCTATATGGCGATCGACTTGAGTAATGTAGCTGCTTCCCGGTGCGAAACTATTAACAGCGCTATAATGTTATTCACTCTTTGTTAATTGGGATTGAAGGAAACCCTTGACGCAAAAATTACTGTGGTGCGATTCATCTCAAAAGGCGATATCGCTAAGTGTTGTTTGTGCTATATATCATATATATAGGAATCCGTTTTGATTTTTGGAAGGCGCAGCGTGGCGAAGCCATAATTATTTGTGTAGGCATGCAAGAGGCAAGAGGCAAGAGTATGATAGAGAATTACGAACTACTGAATTTTTTCAATTTTCAAGTAGGATTCCTATATCAAGGATAAATCCCCACAATTATCTCAACGAACCATAATTTGAGAAGGATTTATCCTTGA
>JBCBQE010000348.1:0-6892 GCA_039820385.1 Cyanobacteria bacterium J06635_10 | reverse complement strand
TGGACAAACTAATACACCAGGAATTTGATGTAATCTATGCCAGTAAGGCTCACCATAGTTTTCTAAATCTTCAAGTTGATTTACAAAACAGTACTGTTCCTCTACAGGGATTTAATAAACATGAATATTACGCTGCTAGTTTAGATAACTGTCCCATTATTTCAAATCAAAAAGCTTATAGCGATGACACACAACAAAGATTATGCGTGCTAGCTAAAGATGTTCAATGGCTCATAAATAATCACCTTCCTTCTCAAGATGTAGATTGGTTTTCTAGACAATACAAATCATTATTAATTGATAAAGGTTTAGCAAATGTTAATGGTAGAGTCAAAGTCAAAAAATTAGTAGATGACTTTATCTTTTTCTACGGTCGTGAAATGCTCGATGCTGTTGATTCAATGGTTGATTCTGATGATGAATCTAATTGGTTATTCGCTATTGTTAGAAAACATAGAAAATCATTTCATCCGATTCGACATTTACTATTTATTCGCTTCTTAACTGATGCAATACCAGAGTTTTTTGCTACAGATTACGAATATAAACCTTTTGGTAATGCACCTTGGTTATGTCTCAATGCAGCAGCAGACCATTATTTGCAACCTGTAATAACTAATTTGAGTGTGACTCATTGCTTGGAAAATAAAAAACCTTTGGGTACTTTCTCCTGTTCTTGTGGAATGGTTTACAGTCGGACGGCAGCAGATGAAACCGAAGAAGACAAAATGCGAATTGGCAAAATTATTCAATTCGGTTCGGTATGGGAAGAGAAGCTCAAGGAACTGGTGGAAGTACAACGGTTAGGTCTGAGAGAAACAGCCAGACAGATGAATGTTGACCCTCGAACTGTGTGCCGTTATGTATCTAAGCTAAATCTAAAAAGCCATTGGAAAACCTCTAAAAATAGTCAAACCAGAGAATTAGAAGATATCCCTAAACAGAAGAATATCGATTCCACGATTGATGTAATGGTTAAACATCGGGAAGATTGGCTGGCTTTACAGCAACAGCATCCAGAGGCTTCAAAGACAACTCTAAGAAAGTTATCACCAGCCACCTACACTCATCTCTATAGGAAAGATAGAGAATGGTTACATCAGAACTCACCAAGCCTCCAGAAGCCTATTTCTAAAGTTTCTAAGGTGGATTGGGATGAAAGAGATAAGCAAATCTTAGAAAAGGCTAAGAATGCCGTAGAGTCGCTTCTGTGGTCTGAAAAACCAGTAAGAATAAACATCACTAGAATTGCAAAAACTATAGGTTCGCTGGCGCTCATCGAAAAGCATCTTGATTTAATGCCACTGACGAAAGCCTATTTTGAGTCGGTAACGGAAACCGTAGAAGAATTTCAGATTCGCCGAATTAAATGGGCAATTAAGCGGCTTGATGATAGCGGGGAAGAAATTATGACTTGGAAGGTACTTCGGTTAGCTGGGTTACGGGAAAAGTATACCGAGCAAGTAGATGAAATTCTTGAGAATCTCCGCTACAAGCCAGAGAAAAGCAGTTCATCTTAGTAATGAATGCCTTGTAAGATTCCTGGCTTTCAAAAAAGTTGGGAATCTACATTTCCTTCAAATTTGATTGTTAGTTACTACAGTAGCTAATAATCAATATAGCATGATAAAATTTAATTCGTAACTTCTATAATGCTCATAAAATGACTTAAAGGTATATTCAAAGCAGTGCAAATCGCCTCTAATACTTTAATCGATACGCTTTCGGACTCACCATATTCTAATTTTTTCAGATTTTGATGGGAGCATTCACCACCTTTAGCTGCTATTTCATCAACTAGTTTTTGTCGTGATTTTTTACCCCGTAAACGCTTGAGAATCTTTCCTCTATCTGGATTCCAGACAACAAAGACAACATCCTCAGCATAAATATACATTTTGGTTTCTTTTTCACCCGTATTGCTCATATAATAGCTACTGTAGTAAACAACACCTCAAATTTTCGGCTACTACAGTTTACAAGGTGTTAAATTATAAAAGCCTTATTTATATGTGGGGTTAAAAAGGTTCTTAGGTGGAGTACGTGCAGATTAAATCCTTAGAAACTACAGTAAAATTTGCGACAGAAAAAGATTTATCTTTTGTCAAGGCTCTTGCTGATGCTCACCGTAATGAGATAGGTTTTGTAAATAGAGCTACTTTAGCTGAGGCGATAACTCAAAAGGAGATCCTATGTACGTCTCATGGCTTCTTACATTTTCATCACAGGCGTGACAAAATATCTACTCTATATCATCTTTGTGTTTCTTCATCTCGTCGCCGACAAGGAATAGGTCTTAAACTAGTTAGAGCATGGGAAGAATATAGTAGAAAATTTGGGATAAAAACTTTACGCCTCAAATGTCCATTAGATTTAGAAGCTAATGGATTTTATTGCCGAATGGGCTTTAATCGAATCAACATTGAACCAGGAGTAAAACGTAGTTTAGTTGTGTGGCATAAAAAGTTACTATCTGCAACACCATTGAGTTCTCAATTTGTGGCATCTTTTAGTGCTGGTGGCTCCGAATTAAAGCGCCTTTTTGAGCTATGGAAATTAGGTGGTGATTTGGAGCGTAATCCCTTTGCTTACGTTATTTATTCACCTATCGCTTGCCCTCCATCTACTACCAAATTTTTACAACGGGAACAAGATTTAGAAAACATCAAAAGTGTATGGTTGGACTGTGGTGCTTATCAAGTGCAGCAAGGTAAACGAACCTATGATGAGCTTCTTTCATTTTTAGATAAATTTTATAAAGAAAATCAGTGGGCAGATGGTTATGTATTGCCTGATATGGTACCTCTAACCACAGATTCTGATGAGATTGTTGAGTACAAAGTCCGTGAAACTATTTACCATTGTGAGGCATTTTATAGCAAAATGCCTAATTACGTACAAGAACGTGCGATCGCGCCCGTACATGGTCGCAATGTTAGCCAAATCAACCGCTGCATAGAAACTTATGCAAAAATGGGCATTACTAGAATTGGTTTTGGCTCTTGGGGAACATCTGGTCCGAATGGTAGTGTCAATATGCTTTCTCAATCTAGTTTGGCTTTATTTGATACAGTTATAAATTTAGCTAAAGAATACGGAATGAGTGTTCATTGTTTTGGCATTGGCGGACCAAACAGTTTTAATCGTCTTCGTCAAAATAATTTAGTTCCTCATACTTTAGATAGTACAACTTGGTGGAAAGCTGGAGGTTTTGGGAGCATATTCTTTCCTAACACGTCTCAAATTCAGATTACCAAAAGGCGTGGAATTGAAACGACAAAAGGCGGTTTTGAGAAACTTAAAAGAGATACTAAGCATTCGTGCTATTTTTGTCAGAATATTGAAAGCTTAAGGTCAAGTAGAAATCATAGAATAATGCATAACTTAGCAGCTTGGCTAGATACCTTGGAACGCGCTCAATGTCGAAATTAACTTTACATATACAGCAAAATACTAATTCGGAAAGATTGGCAGCTATTCTTGAATGTCTAATGAATAAAAATACAGATATTGAGCAGTTAGCTGTTAATTGTCAACTTAGTGCTTCTGTTTTGCAAAAAAACATTTTTCCCTTTCTTAGGAACCTTGGTATTCTTGATAAAAATAATCCAGCAAAATTAACATATATAGGGGAAACTGCTGCTGAGATATATAATTCAAATCCTGATTTGCTAGCGGATTTTTTCCATTTATTAATTTATAATCTACACATAGAAGAACCTGAGAAAAGGTTTTCCTGGGCTTACGCTACTATTGTGCAGAAACTTTGGTTACGAAACGAAGTGATACTATCACCGACTGAGAAAAAGTCTATAGTTACAGAAGTTATTGAAAGAGCATCCAAGAAGTTTGAATTACGTAAAAGTGAAATAGCTTTTAGTGAAAATAGTGTTGCGGGTGTGTTAAATTGGCTACGCTCGTTATTACCTACTGTAATACTATTTGAAGATCAATCTGAAAAATTTAGCCGTCGTTACTTTTGTACCGCACCCCCATTAATTAAAGCATTGGACATAATTTACAAGGAATTACAAAGAAGTTATGGAGTCAAAATATTTTTGCGTGAAGAACTCAGCGAGCGTTTATGTCAGATGCTGTTGTTAGATCCGAGTGGATTAGATAACACCTTGGATAACGCGAAGCGTGCTTACGATTATGACCAAGGTGGTTTATTTGACTGGGGTTATGAAGGAGGCTATGGACAGTGGGTAATGTTGACTCAATCCCCACAGTGGAGGCAATTGCTATCTTAAGAACGAGAAAAGACTTGTTAAGGACATCGTAGACAAGCTTCTACGTAGTCTATATATAAGTAACAAAAATTTCATCCTTAGTCACATAATGTTTGTGATTAATGTATCATTTGAAAGCATAAATTTTCACCTCACGTCAAGTTAGCCACGGTAATATTACTTGTGGTAAATTTTCCTTACTTGCCGTTCTCCCAGTCATAACTGGTTATACCAAAAACTGTCTATGAAAAGGCTACTAGAGCAACTAGATTCAATTAAGGCAATTATTGATACTGTCAGCCCGTCACAGATCGGGCAAAATCCTGAAGCTGTAGCCAGTGGTTACGAAATATACGCTTTTTCATATAATCCTATTGAACAGGTAAAACAGTTGGGTGAGCGCCTAGTTAGTGAAATTAGGAAAGGAAAACCAGTCAACGGTTATCTTAGTGCTGGTTTTGGTTATGGGAAGACAGCGACATTGGTTTACTTATGGCATTTTTGTCAGCAGAAAAAGATTATCGCAGTTCCTCCTTTTAAGTTTAGGGAATTGGGAGATTTAATGGTTGCTAGCTATAACTGGATGAAATATGTGCTGCGATCGCAACCAGAAATGATTCCCCAAATTGAAGCATTGTATCAGAAGCATCGTTTTCAACCTCAACAGGAGAAAGCATCTGAAATTGCGAATAAATACAAGCTTTCTGAAAAAAAAGTTTTAAAAATTGTTCAAGACTTAAAAACTGATATTACAACTACTGATAGTGTTTTAAATTTCTGGCATGAGAGCCTTCCAATTATCCGTTCAGCAGGTTTTGTTGGGTTAGCAATCTTTGCTGACGAAACTCAAGAATTTTTACGAACAGAAGAAGGTTCAAGCGCTCAAATACAAATTTTAAGTGATTTAGTTAAAGGAATGCGAGCTTTGGGAAATACACCAGTGGCGTTAATCCTGAGTATGCCAGTCGATCCAACTGAATCAGCTATCGAAGAACAAGCAGGTGACATTATTCACCGTATGAAAGAGCAGAAAGTTTCTTTGCGGTTAACTGATGTTTATAATAGTGAGTTTCCTTTGCAGTTTTGGAACTTCCTGTGTCAAAAGTTTTTGAAATCAAAATCAAGTGGTAACAAAATCGCTCACCCTGCAACGATTGATAGTTTAGGGCAATTATGTAATCGTAAAGACCTCTGCAATGGTCCGCGTGCGGTGATAGAAATTTTTAAACGCTTGGTACATTTTGCTCAAGATAATAAGCGTTCCTACACTCCCCTAGACTTAATTCAAGATTATCTTACGGGGGTGGTTAAATTTTATGGTACTGAGCAACACCGTATCCTTCATACAATCAATATCTTAGAGCAGTTGCAGGTAGTTCAAAGTTATCCAAAAGGACGCGAAGTAATTAAATTGCTCGCTATTTTCCCAGATGGTGTATCATCTGCTGTTGCTCAAGAATTTGGGCTATTAGAAAGCCTTCAGAAATTAGCAGAAGACGGAAACCT
Organism: Cyanobacteria bacterium J06635_10; assembly: GCA_039820385.1. Classification (GTDB taxonomy): domain Bacteria; phylum Cyanobacteriota; class Cyanobacteriia; order Cyanobacteriales; family Nostocaceae; genus Rivularia. Next base: position 1,154 of record JBCBQE010000348.1, on the reverse strand, counting down.
TTACGGGCAACATATTACACAACCGAGTAATGATAGCTTTGCCCTTGTGTCTTTAAATGAGCGTCAAACTTCAATCACCGTTTTAGACGAAATTCTTAATCGTTTTCGTCAACATTGGTTTGGAGACTGGGATAATAATAAAAAATTAAAATTGGCAACTAAAATTTTTAGAAATGAGGCTTTACCTCTGCTTTTACCACCTTCAAGACCCGGACAAAAAGCGAATTGGACATGGTGTTATAAGAATTGGAAGGAAGAAAGATACGGTTATTATAATTTTTTAAATGGTGTCCCAGAAAGGTACAACAATTTATTTCCTAAACGAACCCTTGTTATCAGCGTTAGCAGTCAAGGTGACGAGTTAATGCAATTTAAACCGTCAGAAGAAAGCCATTTAGATTGGCGGTTTTACTTGAGCTATGACCGTCTGCCAACTAATTACTTACAAAGCATAACTGCAATTGCCGGAACTGGAAACGTAGATTTTCGTTTACAGCTAGGTCGAAGCTTTGTAAGTAATTACCCTACAGCTTTTGGCTTACTCCGTAGAGTAATGGCTCCAGAGCATTGTTCCGCTTGTACATTACTGAATTTATCTGACTACATTCAAGACTGGCTCAACCAACATCCGGAAGTGAGCAAAACTGATTTCGCAAGGTTAGAACAGCATCGTCGGGAATGTCATCAATATGCCTTACAACTATTATTCCCAGCAATTAAAACAGAAACTTGGGTTATTCAAGGTTTAGAAAATTTGACTGGTGCTGAAACCAGATTAATAGAATCTGTATTTTACCAAAAGTGCCTGTCTGCTTTTTCAAGCTATAAATCTTTCTATAACTGTATTGGTTCTACCTTACGAAAATACAAGCTAGCATTAGGTAAAGTTCCTTTAGCTGTACGTCGTGGACGCAAGCCTTACCAAATCAATAAAGAAGAATGTGAAAAATTATTTGAAACTAGCGGTTCAAGTTTACCTAGTTTTTTGTCAAATCTCAAGCAATATAGTCTAATCAATGACTATAAAATTGCTGGTAAAAAAGAAGAAACCTCTTGTATTAAATTTTCAGAAAATTATTTAGAGTCATTAATTCAAGAAATATTATCTAATAAAGGAATACTTATAGAAAAAGATAGTGCTAGTGAAAGAAAAA
>JBCBQE010000347.1:0-6907 GCA_039820385.1 Cyanobacteria bacterium J06635_10 | reverse complement strand
CGGGGTAGATAGTAAAAGTCATGTCTAGATTGAGCCGAAAGCTACGGGGTTTCTCTTGTGATTACCATTTCACTTCGTCCGCTAGGACGTAACTGGGGCACTATTAGTTTTGCCTCAACTCTATATCTCTGCCCAATATTAGATTTGCTTTTGGCAGAAATTCCTGGAAATTTGCAAGCTGAGTTAAGACTGGGACTTCAAGAAGCCTTAGTAAATGCAGCGAAGCACGGCAATAATCTCGATCCTGGGAAAAAAGTTGTAGTTCGTTTTTCTTTAATTGATGATAGATATTGGTGGATAATATCGGATCAAGGAGAAGGATTTGCCCCCAAATCCGATTGTGAAGAAGATCCCGCCGAATATTTGCCACCTGACGAATCAGAAAATGGTCGCGGTTTATCGATACTGCATTTCATTTTCGATCGGGTGGAATGGAATCGTAAAGGTACAGAATTACGATTGTGTAAGCAGTTGGAGCATAAACGCAGGATACCGCTGTTACGTAATTAATGATTGTAGAGACGTAGCATTGCTACGTCTTTTAGGAGCTCGCGGAGTTAGGAATTTAAATTTTAGCAGAAAATTACGAACAAATATATCCTAGTTACTATCTTTTTTTTGTCCATGACTCGGACAAGGTGGCGCACTAATAGAACGATTTAACCAGCCGGTAGCTTGTTCTAATCTAGTTTGTGCTTCTTCGGGTTGTTCCTTCATGAGAAATACAAGGGCAGCTGCTGTTTGTTCGCAAGCGCGGACTTTGCGGTTAGACTTGAGGCGATGCCAATCGTTAGGAGATATACTCAATCTCTCCAATAGAGCTTGAGCTAGTTCTAGTGTACTAAGATCGTGCAATTGACTAGTTTTAGGCAGTTGGCTTGATTGAGACATAACGAATAGGCCTATCGAGAAACGTTCTCTTTTACTGTAATACTTCCCTCATGGAGTCGCATAAACATTCTTCTCAATCATCAGTTGAGGAAAATCTAGAACAAGAATTGGAGCAAGAAATATTATCAGTTGAGCAAAGCCTGGGTGAGTTAAAACAGCGGTATGCTCAGATGCTTGCTGATAAACAACGTCAAATTGAGTTAGTGCGGCGTTTCGACGAAGTTAAAAAGCAACTGCAACAAACGACTTCGCGTACGCTAAAAGCTGAGTTGGGACAGATTAAAGAACAGTTAGAAAGCTTGGATAATGCTTTAGGATTATTTTCCGAGAGTTATTTAGTGCTGTTTGGTGGTAGCGTTATATTTACAAAAAGCGGTTTAAAAGACTTGTTTTGGCAAGTAGTCCGCTTTGGTGGATTGGGGGTTATCATAGGCTGGTTATTAAAGTCTGTTGTTAGTTAGTTGTTAGTTGTTGGTTGTTAGTTGTTGGTTGCTAGTTGTTGGTTGTTAGTTGTCAATATTTTCAAATCCACTATCCACTAACCACTATCTACTAACCAGTATCCACGATCCACTAACCACTATCTACTAACCAACAGCACTTAATTTTTATTCTTGGAAGAAAAACATATGATAGAAAAACGGATTGCAGAAATACTACGGAGTGCTCAGCCTGATGAATTAGTAAAGGTGCAAGGCTGGGTAAGAACAAAGCGGGAGCTTAAAGGCTTTGCTTTTATGGAAGTTAATGATGGTTCATCTCTGGCTAGTTTGCAAATTGTGCTAAATCAAGATTTGCCAGATTATGAGAGTATTTTAAAGCAATTAAATACAGGTGCTTCTGTCGAAGCATCGGGAATACTGGTTGAGTCTCAAGGGAAAGGGCAGCGAATTGAATTAAAAGCGGAAACAGTGAAAGTTTATGGTGAAGCAGATCCAGAGACTTATCCACTACAGAAAAAACGCCATTCTTTTGAGTTTCTCAGAACAATTGGACATTTACGCAGCCGTACCAATTCCTTGGGTGCGGTTTTCCGCGTGCGTAATGCCTGTGCAGCGGCGATTCATGAATTTTTCCAACAACGGGGCTTTTTATGGGTACATACGCCGATTATCACCGCTAGCGACTGCGAAGGTGCGGGAGAAATGTTCGGTGTTACCAGTTTGGATTTAAAGAATGTTCCCTTAACGGAAGATAAGCAGGTAGACTATAGTCAAGACTTTTTTGGTAGACCGACATATTTAACAGTTAGCGGTCAGTTAGAAGCCGAAATTATGGCAATGACCTTTGGTAATGTGTATACTTTTGGTCCTACCTTCCGTGCAGAAAATTCTAACACTTCCCGTCACCTAGCGGAATTTTGGATGGTTGAGCCGGAAATGGCTTTTTGCCAACTTTCCGAAGACATGGATTTAGCAGAGGAATTTCTCAGATATGTCTTTAAATATGTGATGGAGAAATGTCCCGAAGACATGGATTTTTTCAATCTGCGAGTTGATAAAACAGTTTTGGAAACTGCAGAGAATATTATTAATAATCAGTTTGAGCGAATTACTTATACTGAAGCTGTCAAACAGTTAGAAAAAGCCAAAGTTAAGTTTGAATATCCGGTAGAATGGGGCTTAGATTTACAATCGGAACACGAGCGTTATTTGTGCGAACAATTATTTAAAAAGCCGGTTATCGTAAGCGATTATCCGACAGGAATAAAAGCTTTTTATATGCGGTTAAGCGATGATGAAAAAACCGTTGCCGCAATGGACGTTTTAGCGCCGAAAATTGGGGAAATAATAGGTGGTTCCCAGCGTGAGGAAAGGTATGATGTGTTGGAACACCGGATTAAAGCCCAAGGGATGAAACCAGAAGATTTATGGTGGTATATGGATTTACGGCGTTATGGTACCGTACCTCATGCTGGTTTTGGATTGGGTTTTGAAAGATTGGTGCAGTTTATGACGGGAATGGGGAATATTCGCGATGTGATTCCATTTCCTCGTACTCCGGAGAATGCGGAGTTTTAAAACTCTTTGTCTGATAACCTCGTGTTTATTAAGGAGGGGGAAGAGGGGGGAGAGGGGGTAGAAAAAAATTCTTGATTGATTGTAGGGTGTGTGACGCTTTGAAAAATTTGAGTTAGAAATTGAGTGTTAAATTCTAGCGTCACGCACCAATTATTTAGATGAAAATGAGAAAATATTCTTCAAAATAATAATTTAAAGTTTGAATTGCGAAGTCTTCCGGTGGAATTCTCCAATTTACCTAAGAGTGCCCTACAGCATTTCCAAAAATTCCGATATATCGTAAATGGTGCGTTACGGCATTTTCAAGATGGTAATTTAAAATTCAATATATTAGAGCCGTAACACACCCTACAAATTACAAAATTATAATTATTCGTTCAAATCTCCAAAACGTTCTCGATAACGAGCTAAAAGTGTTTCGGCTTCATTTGCACGATTTTCGGCTTCTTGTCTTGCTTGGGTTTCTTGTTGAAGTTTGGCTGCTAATTCATCGGGAATTAATAATTTTTCTCCGGTATCTTCGCGGTAAAAACCGATTAATTTATCTTCTATAGATAAACGTAATTTTAAAGGTTCGCTGCGGCTATCTGTAATTAATTCGTAACTTTCTCCTCGCAAACGATAACCGCGCAATTTTTCTTCAATCCATTCACCTTTAGGATCGAAAAGCCAATATTCTTGTACTTCTAATTGTTCGTACAAGGTTTTTTTATGTTCTATATCTTGGTTTTGCGTACTCTTAGATGTAATTTCAAAAATCACTGAAGGGACTTTTCCTTCTTCCCAAATTTTATAATTATCTCTACCTCCTGGTGCAACATCAAAAATTACCATTACATCGGGAGCTACTCGTAATTTTGGGAAACCTTGAGCGTAGTACAAAAATTGATTTGCTAAAACAGTTGCTTGTTGTCCAGTAAGATACTGTCGCAATACTTCGAGGGTTGTTAATAAAGCGTAGAGATGGGTATAGGTTTCAGCCACGGGTTCACCATCTGAACTAGGATAAAAGATTTGGGACTGTGTTTGAGTTGAAGAAATAATTGCCATGATTTCAGGTTTTGGCTTTTATGTCTATTATGGCGTTGACAGAAGCATTACTAAAGTTGTTCAAAAAAACGTTTCAATTTATCTTCATCTAGTTTGTTATTAGTGCGAACTCCACTACATACATCAAGTGCGAAAGGTGCTACTTGTTTGACTGCTAAATCGACGTTTTCGGGTTTTAATCCTCCTGCTAAAAAAATTGGTATTTTGATTTGCTCGCGAATTTTTCTACTAATATCCCAGTTGTGAGTTCTTCCGGTTCCTCCTAATTCTTTGATAGTGAGGGATTGATTTCCGGAATCTAGTAAAATAGCATCTACTAATGGTGCGATTTCAATTGCTTCATTTAATGATTCTTTATCTGTTACGTGAATAACTTGAACTATAGAAATTCCCGGTAAGGCTTCTCGAATATCTTGGTAATTTCCAGATTTTAATTTGTCACAAATTTGTACTGTATTGGAACCGCAACAGTTTATTTGTTGGATTATTTCTGGGGTATTTTGACTGGAAGTTAGTAAAAATGTGGCGATCGGTGGTGGTATTTGAGCGACTATTTCGGTAATTAATTCCTCCGAAATTACACCAGGTCCGCTGGGCATATGAGATACAAATCCTAATGCTGAAGCTCCGTAGCGAATAGCCATCCATGCTTCTTCAATGGTGGAAATACAGCAGATTTTTACTCTTGGTTTGATTGTTGGTTGCATAAGTTTTTAGGAAATTTGTTAGTTAAATCATAAAATCGCCCTCAGGCTAGAAGCCTGGGGCTACAGCTACAAAGCCCACCTTACGGTGGGCTTGGTAAATGTAGCGATACTCTTATAGGGTATTGCGAGGAATTGAGATAAATCCAAGATTCCCTTATGCCGAGCTGCCGCTTTCTCCTTTAATTACGGCAGCAGAAATTAAGTGAGCTAATCGTAATGCTTCGGGTACTTTTCCGCAATCGGTTAATTTTTCTAAGACTTTGGCAATAATTTCTGGCTCTTCACCACACACTTGAAATACAAAGGGTGAATATTCGTGAATTTTTCCTGCTCGTTTTAATAATTCTTTTCTTTGTTGTAAATTTGGTAAACGACTCATTGCGTCAATTACTGCATCTAAATCGGGTTGACGACGCATGACGGCGACACAAGGAAGTTGGAGTTTTTCGGCTAAGGTTGGTAAATCAACAAGGTTGAATCCACCGAAACCAATTCCGTCGAGCAATACTATATGTAATTGTGGTAAAAATTTGCTGTTAAGTAATAAATTACAAATGGTTTCTGTGGAATCAAAACCATCTTGTTGTAATTCTCCCCAAACCATTCCTTCAAATCGAGTTGCTGCACAAATTATTCCTGCTAAATTGACTTTTTCTCCACTACCGCGAATAAATGGTGCGTCGTCAAAGCCAATTACGCGGATTGTACGGTTTAATTTGAGTAGAGATTCGAGATTCATGATGGAAGGGAGTTAGTTGTTAGTTGATAGTTGTTAGTGGTTAGTTGTTGGGAGTTAGTCTATATAATAAGAATATTATTGACATTGCTATAAATGATATTTTATTAGTATTTAGTTGACTTCTGACTCAGAGCAAAATCTGCAAACTAACGATAAAGCACTATATAAATAGTATAAAATTTACAGCTGATAAATACCATGCATGTAATTAGTCGCAAAATACTGCGAGAATTCTGTCAGGTACATACAGATTCTTGTGATGCACTTTATGATTGGTATAGGGTAGCTACTAAAGCTGAATGGACAAATCTTATAGATATTCAAAAGATTTACCCAAAGGCTGAAGCTGTTGGAAATTTTACTGTATTTAATATAAAAGGTAATAACTACCGCTTAATCGTGGATATTATTTATTCTGCACAGAGAATCTATATAAAATATGTTCTAACTCATGCTGAATATGATAAGGATAAATGGAAAAATGACCCGTACTTTTGATGCCGAATCTTATGGTAGATTACTAGCTCAGTATCAACCAAAAACAATTACTACAGAAAAAGAGAATGACCAAGCTATTGCTTTGGCTGAAGAATTAGAGCATCGACCAAATAAAACCCCGGAAGAAGAAACGCTTTTAGAGCTTTTGATAACACTAATCGAAAAATTTGAGGAAGTACATTATCCAATTGCTAAAGGTACAGTTAGTTCGATGCTTTTACATTTAATGGAAGCACAAGATAAAAATAAGGAAAGTCTAATTTCAATTTTTGGTTCTATTGAAATTGTTGATGAAGTTATCAATGGTGATTTAAAAATTACTTCTCAACAAGCTCAAAAATTAGGTAATTTATTTCATGTTGATGCGAGTTTATTTATGGAAGATTGATTAACTTATAATAAAAATATATAGTCAAAATTAGCGATGTAATTATGCAATCACTTTTCTGGACTGTAGAAGAAGTTGCTAACAGAGCCAAAGAGTTTTATGAAAATGGTATTCGTCAACAAGTTGAGCATGGCGATAATATTGGCAAGATGATTGTGATTGATGCTGAAACTGGTGAATATAAAATTGATAAAACTGGTATAGAATCAGCAATCAAGTTAAAGGAGAAGAAGCCAATGGCAAGATTTATGATGTTGCATTCAGCTTTGGTGGTGTTCCTTTGAAGCGTACAGTTAAATGATTTATGGAAGAGTTATTGAGGGTAAGGCAACAATTCCAGTAATTTTCCGTTTATCTGGACAGAATTTACAACAGCGTCGTCAGCAAATCGATTAATTTAAAATTATAAATAATAGTCAATTTAAACAAATAACCATGCATCCGATATTAAAGGTTGATATTTCTGAATTAAGCGTATCTGAGAGAATACAATTAGCTGAGGATTTATGGGATAGTATTCTGACTGACAGTAATGTTGATATTCCTTTAAGCGAAAGTCAAAAATATCAACCTTTAATATCGGATGCATGGTTATTTGTTTAAATTGACTATT
>JBCBQE010000346.1:0-6919 GCA_039820385.1 Cyanobacteria bacterium J06635_10 | reverse complement strand
GTTTAAATTTAATGGTAATAACGGACAGCGAATATTCTTAGATATCTTGTCATCTGATAACTCAAATATATCATTCACTATGTACAGTCCTAGTGGTGATAGAGTTTTCAATTCTTCAGATAATAGACCGTTAGATAATTATTTTAATAATAACGATAAAGGTCCGTTTACACTACATGAAGATGGCATATATCGCTTAGTAATTGATGGTAATAGGAAAAATACTGGTAGTTACAATTTCAGTTTACGCGATATAGATAAAATTGATGATTTAGTATTGGATACTGAGCAAACGGATACTATTCTAAATACAAATGGTAGAGAAACTCACCTATACAAATTTGCAGGTACGGAAGGACAAAAACTTTATCTAGACTCTTTGCAAGATGCAGGTTTTGGAAAATGGCGAGTTTATAGTGCTGGAAATCAAGAGATTGTAGAAACTGATTTATATAGTGATGTTGAGATTACATTACCTTCAACAGATACTTATATCTTGGCATTACAAAGCAATCAAGATACCCCTGCTGAATATAAATTCCAAGTAATTACTGCAGAAACTCAGATAGGAGAAACTATTACTTCTGGAAGTATAATAGCCGGGGAAATCACAGAAAAAGGCGAACAAGATATTTACACTTTTGCTGGAAGTATAGGTGAAAGAGTATTCCTTGATGCTTTATTAGAAACAAATGAGATTGAAGCAAGATTAATTAGTCCTAGCGGTATTGATATTTTCTATAGAGACATTTATGCAGACCAAGGTAATGCTCCACAAATACTACCAGAAGATGGTACTTATCAATTAATTATTGATGGTGAAAGAGAAAAAACAGGAGAATACAAATTCCGTTTACTTTCCTTTGACGATGCCGTTGAATTAACATCTTCAACTCCACAACCAGGTACATTAAATCCAGGTTATGAAATTGATACATATAAGTTCATTGGTAGCGAAGGAGAGCGGGTATATTTCAACAGCTTAGTTGATTCTCCAAATTCCACTTGGTTATTATACAGTCCTGACAATCAAAAAATTGGTGAAACATCCCTCAATAATGATTTTGAGATAGTTTTACCTGGAGATGGTACTTATTACTTAATATTACGAGGAGACGGTAGCGAAACTGTAATTGATTACGAATTTGAAATAATATCTACTACCTCTCCCGAACAATTACTCACTCCAAGCAATGGTAATATTTTTGTTAATTCCGACATCTCTAAACTTGGAGAACAAAATACTTATACTTTCTCAGGTACTTTAGGACAGCAATTGTATTTTGATGCCATACTAGGCAACAATAATATTAAAGTGAAACTGGAAAGTCCTAGCGGTTCCATAATATTCGAGGATAGAACCAATAACGATAGTACACCAATTACCTTAATAGAATCAGGAATTTATCGTTTAATCGTTGATGGAGACAATGATACTACCGGAAATTACAACTTCCGCATCGCTGATGTAGAACAGCAAGAAATTTTATCTACCAACACTCCCGATAATCCTTTCAACGGCACTTTAAATCAAGGAGAAACTAAGCTTTATCAAATTGATGGTAAAAAAGGTCAGAAGCTTATTTTTGAAAGCTTAACAACAGAATCCGGTGCTGAATGGATTTTATATGCTCCTGGTAAACTCCAAAGTGGTAATACTAAAGTTGCTAACAATAATCTAAGTAATGGCTTTACCAGCATTTTACCCAGCGATGGCATTTATACCTTAGCAATTCGCAACACTTCCGATAGCACCATCACTTATGACGCAAAAGTGAATGATGTTACACCAGAAGAAGTTACTAATAGCGGTTTGGGAGTGCTGTATGAAGGTGATATTTCTGTTGGTGGAGAAGTTGACGAATATACTATTACAGCTAATGCCGGTACATTAATTTATTTTGATGGTCAAGGAGATGATAATTCACGACGAGTAAGACTATATAACCCCGATAATACTTTATTTTTCAATAATTATGACCAAGCCCTTCGGGCTTCAAGGAAGAAGGAAGAAGGAAGAGGGAAGAAGTCTGAAATTTCTTCTTATCTTCTTTCTATCTTTTGGATCTTGCCTCGCCGTTTCACGGCTCCTTCTGATTTGGTCGGAGTTGCAAGCTCCCATCCTTATCCAGTCAAATCTTCTTCCAACTTCGGCTCTTCCTTCTTCCTTCGAGCGAAGCGAGTTGACTCCCTATATGGGGGTTTATTACGTTAAACGCCGATAGCATGCTTCTTGGTGGGAGAGCTATCGGCTTTTACTATCAACATCTATAAAGTATAACGTTATAGTTTGTTGTTTATCAACTGTAAGGTGATGATTTACAACAAAAGAGGTTATAACAGTTGCAAGAATATTGATGAAGGTCAAAAAAGTATTAGAAATAGACGTTCCAGGTTTAGGTTCGCGCATTCGTCAAGTGCGGGAAGCTGATAGTCGTTCGTTGGCTGAAATTTGTCGTCAAGTTCCGATGACGACGATGAACTGGTACAGAATTGAGGCGGAAGAAACTAAAGCTTTGCCTATTGAAACCCTACAAAGGATAGAACAAGTACTAGGTGTTGATTTTGGGGTGAAGTTTGATTAAATATTTGTTATTTCCGATTCGCAACAGAAGGAATTACACTCATCTCAAAAATCTGCATAAATACCAAAACCTGTCCCTAGTGATAGTCAAAGTTAAAATATATTCTTGATATGCGTCTATTTGAAGCGATAACAAGACATCAGGTACAATACATAAATTTGGAACTTTCTCCGCAACATCATCATGGGTAACACTTTTGGTCATCTATTCCGAATTACTACTTTCGGCGAATCCCACGGTGGTGGTGTGGGAGTTATTATTGATGGTTGTCCACCAAAATTAGAAATTTCTGCTGAGGAAATTCAAGTAGAATTAGATCGACGGCGACCTGGACAAAGTAAAATTACTACCCCTCGTAAGGAAGCTGATAAGTGTGAAATTCTTTCTGGGGTGTTTCAGGGACAAACTTTAGGTACGCCCATATCAATTTTGGTGAAAAATAAAGATACTCGTCCCCAAGATTACAGCGAAATGGTGCAAATGTACCGTCCTTCCCACGCTGACGCTACTTATGATGCTAAATATGGCATTCGGAACTATCAAGGTGGTGGAAGATCTTCAGCGAGAGAGACAATTGGTAGAGTTGCAGCTGGTGCGATCGCCAAAAAAATACTGCATCAAGTAGCGGGTGTGGAAATCATCGGTTATGTCAAGCGCATCAAGGATTTAGAAGGGGAAGTTGATGCAGACAAAGTTACTTTAGAACAAGTTGAAAGCAATATCGTCCGCTGTCCAGATGCTGAATGCGCGGAGCGGATGATTGAATTAATCGAGCAAGTTGGTAGGGATGGTAATTCCATTGGCGGAGTCGTCGAATGTGTAGCGCGGAAAGTACCCAAGGGTTTGGGTGAGCCAGTTTTTGATAAATTAGAAGCCGATATCGCTAAAGGTGTAATGTCGCTCCCCGCTAGTAAAGGTTTTGAAATCGGTTCTGGTTTTGCGGGTACTTTGCTGACGGGAATTGAGCATAATGATGAATTTTACACCGACGATGAAGGCAATATTCGCACGGTAACAAATCGTTCTGGCGGTATTCAAGGCGGTATTTCCAACGGCGAAAATATTATCATTCGCGTAGCATTTAAGCCCACGGCAACTATTAGAAAAGAACAGAATACAGTTACTAAAACCGGTGAAGCTGGAATTTTAGCTGCAAAAGGAAGACATGACCCATGCGTATTACCACGGGCAGTTCCAATGGTAGAAGCAATGGTGGCTTTGGTATTATGCGACCATTTATTGAGATTTCAAGGACAGTGTAAAGTTTTGTAACTAATGTGGAGACGTAGCAGTGCTACGTCTCCCAATATTTCGATGCCATAACGAGAATTGCGTGAAAGTTCAAAAGTATTTAAAAATCTCTTCTTTAACTTCTTCAGCCGTTTTTCCTTTAGTATAAAATACCTGTTTTGCGAGCAACTGATTTGAAGGATGAGTCATGAAAAAACGGTTTATTTCCATACCGTTAATTGTGACTCTATTACGTTGTTTCAAAATCTCAACTGACTCATCTAAATCTGGCGATGGTAACAGTAATACTATGTTTTTATAGGTAGAAAGTAATTCACTAGCACGAACAAAATCGGCATCATTTTCATATACAGAATGTCCCGCTCCAAAATCAATTACACAATTGCTGTGTTCTGATAAAAGACGTTCAATACCATAGAGTTCAAATCGCTTCCAATAGCGGTAAACTCCTGCAAAACCAAGTCGATCGCGTATTTGTTTTTGTGTATCGGCATCCCAACCAATTTCTTTATAATATTCCCACCTAATTTCATCCATAGAAACTTGTGGAAGATTAAGTTTCTTAGATAAAAGTTTACCAATTGTGCTTTTACCCGTACCTTCAGGACCAATTAAAATAATATCAGAATCATTTGGATTAATTTTGTTTAGAACATCTTCACAAGTTTGCTTTGGTGTTCTATCTTTCGTGTAAATAATATAGTTTGCTAAGTCGTGATTGGAATGGTGTTTGACAAAATGCTCGTTGATTTGCATTCCATTAACTATAGCAGTATTCTTTTCCTCAAGTACTCGTAATGATTCTTCTGTATCGGGAGAATATAAAAGCAAAATAACATGAGTTAATGGCTGTAAAATTTGTTCAACCTTTTCTAAAAGTTGAGGATCATCATATACCGATTGTTCGGGAGTAAATTCAATGACATATTCTTGATGTTCGGAAACCGCTCGTTCAATCACATAAGCATCATAGGGCATCATATAGCGATAAAAACCATCACCACCGTCTTCTTCCCAAGCTTGTTCTTGTTGTGCTTTATCAAAACCTATTTCTAGATAGTATTGCTCACCTATCTCTCCTAAAGCAATAAAAGGTAAATTTAGTTGCTGCGCTAATAACTTTCCTACAGAGGTTTTACCCGTGTGGGGGGAGCCTATAAGTATAATTGGTAATTTCATCACTAAAACACCTTTACATTGACAATTAACATCATGGATAACTCACCCAAACTAAAAAACCTCAGTCCCCTAATTCCTGCTGGTAAAGATGTCGAAACAGCCATCAAATTCTACGAAAAATTGGGTTTTACAACAACCCATACAGAAGGTAAACCCCTGAAAATGGCGATTGTTGAACGAGACGATATCCAAATTTTTCTAGTTCAAAATGATGATAAACATCTTGCTGAAGGAACATCTTTTCGGATTCGGGTTGACGGTATCGAGCAGCTTTATGAAGAATTTCTAGCCAAGGGGGACGATATAATTCATCCCAATGGCAAACTAGAAACCAAACCTTGGGGTTGCAAAGAATTTGCTGTTTCAGATAAAGCAGGTGTTTGTATTACTTTCTATGATTTTGTGAAGTGATGGAGTAATTACTAATTACAACTTATTCCGTCACTCCGCTTCACCAATCAGCGTAAAAGCAGCCCAATCTCTAGGTGCGGGATGGTTTTTCATCGTTGTTAACATCGCTTGACGTAATGCTTGCGCTTTATCTGGATTATTACTGAGATTTTGATAAAACTTAGTCATTAATGATGCAGTTGGAGAATCCGGTACAGACCACAGAGAAACCAATACACTCGGAACACCCGCATTAATAAAAGAACGCGATAAACCAATCACTCCATCACCTGTAATCTCTCCTCTTCCAGTATCGCAGGCACTCAATACCACCAAATCAGCATTTAATTTTAAATCCAAAATTTCCCCAGCAGTGAGTAAACCGTCACCCCCCTCATTTCCCCCCTTATGAAGGGGGGACGAAGAATGTTGGTTTCCCTCCTTACCAAGGGGGGATGAAGGGGGGATAGAGTCCGGAGTTAAAGCAATACCGCTATTTAAACCTTGAATATCATTAAATATCCCGTGAGTAGCTAAATGAATAATTCGGGCTTGCGGTAATCGCTTTACTACTACGCTTTCCGTCGCTTCACTACCGATGAGGGGTTTAGTGTTGAGTAAAGATGCGATCGCTTTGGCTTCGATTTCCGCACCGGGTAAAGGTGGTAACTGTTGCGGTGGCTCGCCAATTTTCGGGGGTATTTTCGGCATTTGGGGATTACCGACAATTAGAGACGTTCCATGCAACGTCTCTACATTGTTGCGTTGTTTGCGGGTTAAATCCAAAACCTGAATCGACGGGGAAGTGAGAATCGTATGCTTTTCAATCAGATATTTACCGTTTTCATCTCGTAAAGCTGGGAAGGGAACTAGAAATAAAGAACTTTGCGGGATAAAAATAACCCTAGCGCTAGAGTTTTTTGGTAAAACATCAGCAATGGGTTTGATTAATAATTTGTGTAACCGCTTTAATTTATTTTGCGCTTTACCTGCATCGGGGTTGTAAGATACATCAATACCGCGACCTCTAGCACCAATTGATTCGCGACTAGTTATTACGAGTTTTTTTAGATCGGTATTTTCTTTCTGCCATAGGGGTTTTAGATCGGCTTTGCGAAACGTGACTTCACCCGTGGGTTTAATTACCCAAATATATAGTTCTGATTCTTTAGTTTGTTGTTTCCCTGCAATTTTGAATTCATCGCCAATTCTCGAATACTGTACCAAAGTTGCATTTTGAGCCTTAGCGATTTGTTTTATTTGCTCAATTTTTGAGGCTTGTGGCTTTTGTTGAAGGTTTAAAAGAGATGCAAGTAATTCAACAAACGCTCTTCCTCTTCCTCTTTCGGCAATTTCTAAAGCAGTATCGGTTTTGTTTTGGGCGATGAGGACTTTTTGTAAAGTACGGTAAGTGTTAAATTGTGTATCAAAAATTGATACTTTGTTCGTATCGTTACTTAATTGACCTCTTATAGATTCTAAAACTTTAATCCCCTCAAACAAGGTTGTTTCTG
>JBCBQE010000345.1:0-6936 GCA_039820385.1 Cyanobacteria bacterium J06635_10 | reverse complement strand
TGCTGGTTTATCGACTGAGTTAGCACAAATGGCAGATTTGAACGTGAAAATTCCGCTTCAACCTGGAGTAGAATCTTTGAATGTTGCTATTACAGCCGCACTAATTTTGTATGAGGCGCAGCGTCAAAGTTTCCCGTGAGAATTTTTTTCTTCAGTTAGTGAGTTATCCAAATAATTTATACAGTAAGCTAGTACTTACGCACAGAAATGCCAATCCTCTACCTAATCATATAATGTGAAGTTTTGTCAATCTTCTTGATTTTTATTTTCAAAATATTGTTCAATATCAGCAACTGCATCTTCCCAATCAGCTAAATCAAATCCTAATGAGTCTTCAACGACTGGCTTTTGGAGATTTCTATCAGCTTCTGCTTTTTGCAAAAGTTGTTCTTCTGTAAGATCTTCTTCTAACAAATGTTGCAGATGATCCAGGGATTCTTGAAACTCTTTTGCAGCACTGCTACGTTGTTCCTGCTCGTTTTGCTCCATAATATCTCGTTTTGTTTTAATCCCTAATATTAATAAAGCGTATTTGTGCCCTAAGTATAAAATTATATTAGGCAGTGACCTTATTATATACTCAAGTTTTCAGTAAGATAATTATGTTTTCCGGACGAAGGTATAATTTTTTAATGTTAAGTACGGCTAATTATTGACGGCGATAAGCCACTCACCCATAGCAACGCGTTCGTTGTTTTTTTAATTACTCTTTACCTCTTACCGAGTATATTTTACAAATTAAAAGGTTTGATGGCGAAATCAGCTAAGGTAATAGTAAAACTTAGTTGTTGTGCGGTAGCGACAAAATCGATCGCAATTTCGCAAGCGGTTGCAACTGCTAAAGTAACTAAGTTGCGTGCTAAGGGATAATCGCAGATATCATCATTTGCCGCACTTGGTACGCGATAGATTGGATTCCAAATGATTTCGGCGTAGTCTGAAGCTAAGCCGACATGAAGACAGGGTGTTTGTGAATTAATACAGTAATCTTTGACGGCTTGGCGACTGGTACTGTTATCAAAAGTATCAATGACAATAGCGCTATCTGTTAATAACTGTTGTGCGTTGCGAGTAGTTAATTCTTTAGAATGTCCATCAATTGTAATGCCTAAAGCGCGGTAAAGACTATTTGTTAAAATCTTAGTTTTATATGCTCCGACATCGGAACGGTAATATGGTTGAGTGGAAAGGTTGCGTTCTTCTATGCGATCGCGATCTATGACTCTTAACTTGGCAAATCCAGAGCGGGCAAGACTTTCAGTGATATTTGCACCCAATGCACCTGCACCACAAACGGTTACGGGAAACTCCCGCAGTTTTGCCATGAGTGCAGGTGTACGGTGTAGTTGTTCGTGGAAAAAGATACTGTTCATTGGATATTGGACATTGATGATGAGTGAATTGTAAGTGCTGAATATATTTTTTATTCCTGTTTATTACTTACTATTCACTGTTTTTTTGATTAATTTGCACTTCAAAACTATACAAGATAATAAAGCATTCTTGATAATTGAGCGTTAATTACATATTTTGTCCGGGTATTTACTCATGAATTTTCAACATTAGGGTCTGTTTTAATTATACTCTCTTGAGAGAATTAAATGTAATCTAAGTGAAAGTATTGGCTTATTTATAAAATAAACTCCTGAATAAAACAACTTTTAGGCAATTATTTTGAGGTTTTATAAACCGTATCCCCACTGGTGTAACTTGTATTTTTTTTGCGTTATTACTTGAATATGACGCAGTTACCTAAATCCTTAAGGGTAGGTAATACTGCTTTTATTTGATTTTTTGAGAAGGGAGACTTGAATAATGAATCGTTTTGCTTTGAAATCTTCTAAAGTGATTTTATCTGCTGCTTTGGTTTGTTCGATTGTAGGTGTAGCAAGTTCTGCTCAAGCTCAGATTTTTAGAAGAGGTTCCACTGGTACTGATGTAACAGTTCTACAAAATACTCTTAAATCACAAGGTTTTATGTCCAGAAGCGTTAACTCTACTGGATACTACGGTAGAATTACTCAAGGAGCTGTAAGGAATTTTCAACGCGCTCGTGGTTTGAGAGTCGATGGTGTAGTAGGGCCTCAAACTCTCAGAGCTATGGGATTAGCCGGTAGGGGTGGTTCTGTTAACTCTTCGGGCTATGGTACTAAAGGAGTTGTCAGAGTTAATAGTTTTCTGAATGTACGTTCTGGTCCTGGTAGAGGTTACACTGTTAAAAATAGATTAGGCTCTGGACAAGGAGTTTTCATCTTCGAGCAAAGGGGTAATTGGGTTAGAATTTCCAACGCAAACGAATGGGTACATGCTAATTATATTGAGATGACTAACTAAGAATAAAACTTTTTTTAATTCTACATAAGAGGTTTTGAGATTACAGCTTGATATATCTTTTATTCCCATGGGTTTGCCGTCTACTTGAAAATTTCATTTAACAAATTTTTCCTATTAGCCCGGAGTTTTAACTCTGGGCTTGATGGTATGCCGGAATTATCCACTCATGTTATTTACTCCCCCGCGATATTGGGGGTTTTAGGCTTTATAAGGATTTTATTTAATACTCTTCCTCTGAGCGTCTTTCTACTACTCCAACTAAAGATTGTAAATCAAACTTTTCGTCTTCGCCACTCAGACAAATACCTGCACTGATAACTGTTAAGTCATTTTTTGATATTGCACTGGTGTGATATTCTCCATCGCTGGTAATCCATTCTACAACCCAGTAATCCTGACGCTCGCTCCATTCTTGTAATTCTCCACCTCCCATTTTCAAAGCTTCTTTCAAACGCTTTTCATCTCGTCGTTGTTGCTTTAGGGCACTAAATTCTTGTGCTTGTTGTGTTGCTAAATCGTAAGTTGTTCGCATTTCTGGTGTCATACCCTTAAAATGCAATTGGGAAGCTGGTGTTACGAGCTTGAGTTGTTCTCGCAATTTTTCCGTTACCATTACATCAGCATGGCGCGAGCACTCTTCAAACCACCAAGCAGTATTATCGGTACGGGCTATTATCACTTCAAAACGCGCTGCTTCGGTTACTAAATGTACTGGGATGGGTTTACAATATCCACAACGCTGTCGCATATCGGCTTCATTCACTGGATAAGCTAACCAACTTTGTCCCTCCAAGGGATATGCAAGTCTTAACCGCAGAGGTTGAAAGTTTTTTAAGTACTCAGAAATTAGCGGTAAATTTGGTTCTTCAATAAAAGCGGCTTGTTTCTCATTTAATGGCTGAAAAATACCCCAACCTTCTATATTGCTAGGTTTGGGAGTAAATGTGTAAATCATTCCGGCTATACGAGTTTTTACCTTACCGTTACCCACGCATGGGGCGATAAATTCAGTTGAGCCTAATTTGTTTTCCTCAGTGGCTAGTTGGTTTATCAGTTTACGAATATCTGTCATCTGTTAATACTTAGTTTGAAACAATTAAGCGGCGTAAAATACAGGATATGAAATTGCAATCTAAACCTGTTCTATATCAATTCTCGAAAAATTAGCTTTATATATTTTAACAATTTTTATATATATCTTTTTGATTTAATTTTTGAAATTTTAAATTAGTAAACCTACAGTTCAAACAAAATCATTCTTAATTCTATCGAACTGATCGGATTTCCGGCTAAAAATTTCTCCCCCTGCTCCTCACCATCTATTCGGTAATCATAAAGCTGGGATAGGAGTAATTCCCTCTCTTATATTCGGGAGGGTTATGGTTTAGTTCAAATTTATACTATGGTTTCATCATCTTGATGTAATTTAGTTTAATTGGCAAATAAAACTATTAAGATTTTTTTCAAAAAAACAATAATTCAGCAGTGCGAATGATTGCTTGTGGGAGAATGAAAATTGAGATTAAATACTTTTTTGTCAAAAATGGGTTATCAGCGGACGTTAAGTAATGGACGCGATCGATCAGTTCATTTTTTTGTATAAAAGCAGTCTGGTATCTAGTTCGGATCAATAATCGTAATTCTTGATATCTTCTCAAAGCGCTTTCTAGAGAATTCCTCTGAAGGATTTGAGATATTTTATTTACGTAATTATGACTGATTAAACGAACTTGATATAACTAGAAATCGGAGGATATAAAAATGGCAATTCGCAATAATTTAAAAAACAGTTTATGGCAAAATATGCGAAAAGATTCTGTTAGTTGGGGAATGTTAGCACTTTGGGCATGTGGCTTGATGGTATTGATAGGCATGATGGCTATGTACTCTCGCATTTAGAAACTTATATAAAACCTCTCTTTTTTGAAGAGGGAGGTTTTTTTTATTCTCTTTCTCGCTCTACAGGATACTACAAGAGCTAATGATAGGTCTTACGATGATTGTATTATAGATGTAATACGATAAGATTTACGGTTAATGCAGCGAAAAATATTACTCCCGAATCGGCTTTACCATCGCCGGAGCGGATTGAGGGAGAGAGTGAGGTAGTGAGGGAGAAATTTTTAGCCGGTAATCGATAAACCCCAATTGAGTAAGCCTTCAATTTAGATCGAATCCCCAATCTCAAAACTAAAGACAATTAATGGGAAACGAAACCGCATCTCTAGCCATTGGCTGCGCTGATGCCGGAGAATCGCCAAACTTTTCGCTAAGCGTGATTTTTTCGGAGAAGTGGAATTAATCCCACAGGTAACAAAAATTTATGAAAATTGCTAATAAATACTCAATTGTGGGGAACTATAAGTTTACAAGACTGCTTGAATTTACAACAAAGTAACAATGAAGCGAATTATATTGATAAATATAAGGAAAAAACTTTTAAAATCAATTATTTTAAAGCTGGCATTAAGTATAATTACGGTAATATTAGTTACAAAAATTTCTCCTGCTTCGGCGCAAAATAATATAAAATCGATATCTCAACAATGGATCTCAAAAACTTCTCAAATTCCTTTGATTGCCAAAAAAAGAGTTAGCCATCCCCAATCGCAATTTGAACAAGGTAAAACCTTATTTGAAGCAGCGCGATTTGCACAAGCGGCTAGAGTTTGGCAAGAAGCGGCAGATAGTTTTGAACGTCAGGGAGATAGAATCAATCAAGGTTGGAGCCTGAGTCTTGTTTCCTTGGCTTTGCAAAATCTGGGAGAATTGCAAAAAGCACAAGAAGCGATCGACAGAAGTTTGACACTACTACAAAACCAGGGAAGCAATACTGAAATTTTAGCAGTGGCTCTCAATACTAAAGGAAGTTTGAAAATCAAAATGGGGCAAGCTAACGAGGCCCTAGAAGCTTGGCAAAAAGCCGAACTAATCTATACTAAACTTAACGATAGAGTAGGAAAAATTGGTAGCCAAATCAATCAAGCTCAAGCATTACAAGTAATGGGATTTTATCGGCGATCGCAAAAGTTGTTAGAGTCGATAAATCAAAGTTTAGTTACCCAAGGGGATTCTCAATTAAAAGTTCAAGGTTTGCAAAGTTTGGGAGTAGCTTTACAACTGGTGGGAGATTTGCATCAATCCCAGGAAGTGTTAAAGGAAAGTTTAACAACTGCTCAAAGCCTTTCCTTAGATACCAGCGATATTTTATTTAGTTTGGGAAACACCGCAAGAGATTTAAAGCAAATTGAAACAGCTTTGAATTACTATCAACAAGCAGCAGCAAACCCCAATAATCCTTTCGTACAACTTGAAGCGCGACTCAACCAACTTAGTTTGTATATCCAACAGTCACAATGGCAGCAAGCTTTAAGTTTACTGCCACAAATTAAATCTCAGTTAGATACCTTTCCCCCCAGTCGCAGTTCGATTTATGCCAGTATCAACTTTGGTAAAAGTCTTTCCAAATTTCACCAAGCTCCTGGAGCTAAACCTTCCTTATATCAAGATACAGCGAGAATTCTAGCCCGTGCGGTAAAACAAGCAGAAACTCTCCAAGACTTGCGCGCTCAAGCATATGCTTTAACTCAATTGGGCAACTTATACGAACAAACTTTTCAATTAAGCGAAGCCTTAAAACTTTCCCAACAAGCTTTACGAATAGCACAAAATACCAATGCTTCTGACATTACTTATCAAGCAGCTTGGCAAATAGGGCGAATTCTGAAAACTCAAGGAAAGACTACTGAGGCAATTGCCGCTTACGATTCTTCCATCAAAACTCTTAACACTCTGCGTAGTGACTTAGTAGCAATAAATCGAGACGTACAATTCAACTTCCAAGAAAGCGTAGAACCAGTTTACCGGGAATTTATAGACATATTATTACAACCGAAATCTTCCCTGACGAAAGAAAAAACCAAAGCAATTTCCCAAAAAAATCTCAAAGTGGCACGTCAAACCCTCGAAGCACTGCAACTAGCGGAATTAGATAACTTCTTCCGCGAAGCTTGTATTGATGCAAAACCAGAACAAATCGATCAAATCGATAAAACAGCAGCAGTAATTTACCCAATTATTTTAGATAACCGTTTGGAAGTTATCGTCTCAATTCCCGGTAAACCCCTATCTAACTATAAAACTTATTTACCAGAAGCAAAAATAGAAGAAGTAATTAGGCTGTTAAGATTTTCCTTAAATCCTGCTTACTCCCAACAACAAAGATTAAAAGTATATCAGCAAGCATACGATTGGTTAATTAAACCCATAGAAACAGACTTAGCAGCAAATAACATCAAAACTCTAGTATTCGTGTTAGATGGTTCCATGCGAAACATCCCCATGGCTGCTTTATATGATGGCAAACAATTTCTCATAGAAAAATATAGCGTAGCTTTATCACCGGGATTGCAGTTAATGCAAGCACAACAGTTAAAAGGCGATAAATTAAACGTAATTGCAGCAGGATTAAGCGAAGCTCGTCAAGGGTTCAAAGCTTTACCCGCAGTAGAATCAGAAGTCCAAAAAATATCTTCGCGAGGTTTTTGTCTGTAAAATTTTCGTTGATAAGTAGAGTTGATTTGACTCGGGAAGATATTTTTT
>JBCBQE010000344.1:0-6938 GCA_039820385.1 Cyanobacteria bacterium J06635_10 | reverse complement strand
GTTTAAAATCAAGTTGATATATCAATAATAAACATATTAATTTACATATAAATGGATAGTTACTATTACCTTTTTAAATTTTTGCTAATTGTTTAACAAGGTAAATCGGCGATTAGTATACCCCGAGCATCAAGGTGGTAGATTATAGAAACTCGTCTCAATAATTTACAGTTCATTTTGAGCAATTTGATTCAAACAAAATGTGACTATAAATAACATAAATTAGTTCTGGATATTAAAGGTGAATGCACCACTAAAGATAATTTTCAAAAATATAAATAACTAGAACGCGCTATTTTTTCGGGTTGTTTTTCAGTCCATCTTCCCCAACGGGATATTCCGCTACGAATTAAATCTAGATTTTGCTCCCCGATAAAACAAACCCGTCGCATTTTTTCGCAAGCCATTAAAATTTCGCCGTTACCCATAAACGGTGCGATCACATAATTGTTTTGAATCGTAAACATATTTATTAGATACTGTATTATTCCTTCCACATTGTCTAAATTGACTGGTATCTGTGGTTTCGATATTAGTTGTCGCGAAAAAATCCCAACATATATTTTGCCTAATAGTAACTCGTACTGAAAATTCATGCGGGTGGTGCTGCAAAAAGTATAAATGTTGTCTGACGAACGCAACACTGCCACAACAGAAGCTTCATCTATCAAATAATCGTGATTCCATACATCCAAAACATTGGCGTTTACCTTCGGTGGAGTGTAGCTAATCGCCAAAGCAGCATTTGATGGTAAGAGTTTAATAAAATCTTTGCTCGCAGTATCGCCATAATAGACAAGATGACGGTTGCCTAAAGTCCATTTATCACCAATTTTTGCTAGTGAGTCTTGATTAAAAAGTAACGAGTTGAGAATTTTTGGCTGTTCCACTGGAGATTTTTCCTTCTTGGTTTCTGATTTAGCCTGAAGCTGTGCCATTGCGCTATGAAAAGCTTGTAGCTGCAATTCTTCTTGTTTAGCGCGTAATTTAGCAGCGAGTTTGGCTTGTTGCTCGGCTGATTCAGTGTGGCCTTTACTAATGGCTAGCTCATAAGCATGTAGTGCTTTTTCTGCTAGAATTCGTTCTTTCCTACCAGCCCTAGCAATATTTAGTAGCTTAGTTTTTTGATCGGCGATGGGCGTTTTCTGAATTATTTTTTGAATTTTGGGGGCGATATCTCTAGCTATTTGCTTGTCATGTTGCCAGCTGCGTTCGCTATAACCGGCTTGTTTTGCGAGCTGTTGGGTAGTTTTGGGAGGTGGTGAAATTATTTCACCACCATTTTCATTAAATTTCAGGGTATATTGGTTGTCCCCTGCTTTTGCCCTCATTCCCAATTTTACGAGAATTTTTTCTCGTTCTAATACTAGTTTTCCTCTTTCAAGGGGTTCTAATTCGTTACGAATCAAATTTTCATCGATTTCAGCTAATCTAGCCTGTTCCTCCGAATCATAGGTAACTATATTGCATTCAATTTCTTTAAAACCCAGCAACTTGCAGGCTGTTAAGCGATGCAAACCAGCAATCAAGTTAAAATTTTCGTCTACTGTTATCGGATTAAGCAACCCATTCAATTGAATAGATTTTTGTAACTGTTCCACTTTTTTGTCATTAATTGGACGGCGATTGTTACCGTACTTAATTTTGTCGATCGATACTTGAGATATTCCAGACATAATTATTGTTTTTTGTCGTCAGTAAAATTTCTAACCGAACAATATACTGATGGATATTTGATTAATATTTGTATGCCTTGAAAATGCCATCAAGAAATTTTATCCCATAAAAGTGTTAATAACTTGATTTCAACTTAATTTATACATTAAATATGATTAAAAACCTGAATATGATAAATTCATGCCTCCTATATTGCCTTAAATCAATCAACTTGATAGCAAAAATGTCATAGCTAAAAACAATCTTTATAAATGGAAGTAATAGAGTTAAATATTCCTATGCTTGGAGATTACCGACGTTAACTGACAGTTATTTGCTCCCAAGAAAGGTAAAGCTGGGAGAATGAAGTGTCTGTCTGTATTTCTTGCTACAAAAATTCTGTAATCAATTATCTTCTCGACCGTTCAAAGTATGAATAAAGCTAAGATATATAAGAGGAAATGGACTTATATAGACACTTTATACAGTATTATCCGTCTTCATATTCATATCCATAGAACTTGGAGTCAGAATTACTCCTAAAAATAGGTTGACAATATAAAACTTGTTTGCCATACTTAAAGACAAGTTTTTTTGGGCTGTCTTTCCCGGCGCTTCATTATTATTGAACTGTAATTAAAATTTAGTTTTTGTGAAGAGCGTTACTGCTATTTCCTAGAAAAATACCTTATTAATAATATAGAATAAAAATTAGGAAATATTTCGCCGGTAAATCAATAATTTTTAATTTTGATATTGGTAGTAGGTCAAATATTACATATTAAAGATTTGCATGTTAAATATCAATCCTTTAAGTCCTAACTATAATGTTCCATCGCAATTTTTAATTATTAATGTATCCAGAAATATACGATCGCAACTTAAAATTAGAAAAATTTCAGCACGTTACTATCTGCTGTCTTTGCGTAAAATCTGTCTTTATATTTAAAAATGGTGTTCAAAATAGTAAATTCGTAAATTGAGCAATGAAGCGGCAGTTCCTTTTTCAAATGCAGAAATTGTCCCGGGTTTTTACATGAAGTCATAGGAAACGATCTTCAAGGGTTACAATTTCTGACAAGGCTCGCTCGTGAGCATAGGAATGTGCCGCTTTAAAATAAGTTAGCTTGCTGCCCCTAAATTGAACCTCCATCTCGGGGTGCGAGCTTCACAAAAATTTTGGACAAAACTTAAACCTATGGTGGATGGTGTTGCTCCCTAGAGCAACAAGGAGGGCAGGATAATTTATTAAAGTGCCTGCGGATAGCAGAAGACAAACCTTGGCTCTTCACAATTGGAATCAAAATATGGCAGCAGATAAGGAAAGGGAGTTTATTGAAAAAGCACCCCCTCGGTGGCGAGTAATTTTAGCGACTTCCATTGCTTTAGCTACAGCATTCATTACCTTCTACACCTATTTGCGATTGCGCTCTAATATTCCTTCGCAATCGGCTATTCCTGTTAATACAACTCCTGCAAGAGTTGCAATTACAGCTTTAGGACGTATTGAGCCCGAAGGTGAGGTGATTCAATTATCAGCCCCTAGTTCGGTTAGCGGTTTGCGAGTAGAAAAATTACTAGTAAACCAAAGAAGCAGGGTAAAAGCTGGACAAGTACTAGCACTGCTTGAAGGTTACACTGGCGCTACAGTCAACGTACAACAAGCTTTAGATCAAGTCAGAGTGGCTCAAGCGAAGTTAGCCCAAGTAAAAGCTGGAGCAAAAAAAGGAGACATCGATGCTCAAAAAGCAACAATTGCTTCTTTAGAATCGCAGCTACAAGGAGAAATTGCTATGGGTAATGCTACTATTGCACGGTTAGAAGCAGAGTTGGATAATGCTCAAACCGAATATAATCGCTATCGAAAGTTATATCAACAGGGTGCGGTTTCGGCTTCGATCGCAGATAATAAACGTTTGCAAGTAAATACTTTTGGGCAGCAATTGAATGAACGAGTAGCAGCCCTCAAGCGTAGTGTTACTACTCTACAAGACCAAATCCGAGAAGCTAGAGCCAGGTTAGAGAGTATTCAAGAAATCCGTCCTCAAGACGTTCAATTAGCAGAAGCTGAAGTTAAAAGTGCAATGTCTGCTGTAGATAAAGCAAAAGCAGAAAAAGAATTGACTATCCTGAAATCTCCCATTACAGGGACTGTATTAAAAATTAACACTAAACCAGGAGAAGTGGTTTCATCCCAAGGAATCATGGAGATAGGTAAAACGAATCAAATGTATGTAGTAGCAGAAGTTTATCAGACAGATATTCAGAAAGTGCGTTTAGGTCAAAAAGCTTTCATTTCCAGTACAGCATTTCCTCGGAAATTAAAAGGAACCGTAAGCGAAATTGGGTTGCAAGTAGATAGACAAAGAATTCTCAATATTAATCCAGGAGCGGATACCGATCGAAGAATAGTTGAAGTCAAAATTCGTATTGACGAACTAGAAGATAACAAACTAGTTATGAGTTTAACAAACCTACAAGTAGATGTAGCCATTCAAATCTAAGCAAGAATCAAAGTAGAAGGATGAATTAGAAATGGATATTTGCTATACGCCCGCAACCTATGCGTGATTATTACGCATTCTGTGAGGGGATTAACCTTCAGGTACAGCTAGGGAAAACGCATCTTACGCCGATCTGCTACTGTTTATACATAAGTTTCCCCGAGACAAGTAAGAATGATATAAATAACGATTTTTCATAAGACTATAGCTGTATAAACTAGCTCCATATTTCATCCTTCATACTTTATTATTCATGCTTCATTCTTAATTTTTTATCGTTCATAATCATGGCTTCAAAAATTCCTCTAGCATGGTTACAATTAATCCGAAACAAGCTTCGTTCTTTAGTAGCTGTGGCAGGTATTGCTTTTATTGTGATACTGATGTTTATGCAACTTGGATTTCAAGATGCTCTCTACAACAGTGCGACTCAAGTACATCGAAGTCTCCAAGGAGACTTATTTTTAGTTAGTTCTCAATATAAAGCTTTGACTGCTACCCAAAGTTTTTCTCGGACACGTTTATATCAAGCTTTAGGATTTAAAGGTGTCCAATCAGTGACTCCAATTTATTTAGGATTTGCAAAATTTAAAAATCCTGACACGGGTGAAAAATATTCCATATACGTCATAGGCTTTGAACCGGGGAAACAGGTAAGTAATTTACCAGGAATCGAGGAAAATATAGATAAACTCAAATTATCTGATGTGGTATTATTTGATGAAAATTCTCGACCGGAATTTGGTGATGTTGCTCAGAGATTTCAGCAGGAAGAAACCGAACCAACAATAGAAATATTTCCCTTTGATTCATTAACAGGATATAGAGTTAGAGTCGGTGGATTATTTAGCTTAGGTCCTTCCTTTGGAGTTGATGGTAACTTAATTGTCAGTGATACAACCTTTCTGAGGATATTTCCCAATAGCAGACCACCAGACAAAATAGATATAGGAACGATCCTCCTTAATCCCCAAGCAAATCCTCAACAAGTATTGCAAAAATTACGAAAAAAGTTACCTAGTGATGTCCTAATATTTACCCACAAAGAATTTATTAAATTTGAAAAAGAATATTGGGCTAACAGAACACCAATCGGTTTTATTTTAAATTTAATGTTAACAATGGGTTCTGTTGTTGGTGTAGTTATCGTTTATCAAATCCTATTTAGCAACATTGCCAGTCAATTAGTAGCATACGCAACTTTAAAAGCTATAGGTTATGCCAATAATTATTTATTAAGAGTAGTTTTTCAACAAGCTTTAATTTTAGCAGTCTTGGGTTATATTCCAGGTTGGATTATCTCTAATTATCTATATGATTTTGCAACAGAAGCAACAAAACTACCTATCAATATGAGTCTGAATAATACACTAATAGTTTTGATTGCAACAGCTTTAATCTGTATCACTTCTGGTGCATTAACTATCAACCAACTCCGCTCGGCAGATCCAGCAGATATTTTTTAAAGTTAGTTGTTAAGAGTTAGGAGTTTTTCATCTTTGAGCTTCAACCTTCAATCTTTAATTAGTTATGAGTACAAAACAAGCGTATAGGTGAAAAAATATGAATTTGACAGACAAAACCTTACTGATCACCGGAATTGGTGGATTTATTGGTTTACGTGCAGTCGAAATTGCGATAGCCAAAGGTTTAAAAGTCCGTGGATTGGAAAAAGATACTTCGCTAGCTCAAAAAGCTAGAAATTTGGGTGCTGAAGTTATCGTTGGTAGTGTAACTGATTCATCTATTGCTCAAAAAGCTTGTCAGGAAACAGATATAGTTTTACATACTGAAGAAGTTGCAAAAGAAGGAGGTTCAAGCAAAGAATTTCATCGAGTAAATGTTGATGGAAGCATAAATATTGCAAAAGCTGCGCGTAATGCTGGTGTCAAAACTTTCGTTCATCTTTCCAACGCTTTAGTTTATGGTTTTGATTATCCGAATAATGTTACTGAATCCGAACAACTGAAAAAAGAAAAGAATCCCTATTGTCAAACAAAAATAGAAGCAGAAAAAGTTATTTCACAACTGAATAGTCCGCCAGATTTTGGCGTTATTATTATTCGTGCTGGAGATGTTTACGGACCAGGTTCTATCCCTTGGGTAGTGCGACCTATATCTTTGATGAAGCAAAAGTTATTTGCTTATGCTAATGAAGGAAAAGTCCTTAACCATGTATATGTAGATAATTTAATTGATGCTATTTTTCTTGCTATAGAAAAAGAGCAAAAAGGTGAAATATTTAATATTACCGATGGTCAAGAAACTTCTCCACAAGAATATTTTACTCGTTTGGCAGAAATCGCAGGCTATCCTGCGCCTTTATCTTTAGGAAAAGAGGAAATTAAGGTGTTTTTGAAATTGCGCTGTCAGGGTCAAAAACTGTTTCGTAAAGAACCAGATATTTTTCCAGAAGCTATAGATTTTATGAGCCGCCCTTATACCTTTTCCATTGATAAAGCACGTAAAATATTAAATTATCAACCAGCGATTTCTTTGGATGAAGGAATGAGTCGCATTCAGGAATGGCTCAAAAATCGGGATGAATAATTAATCATTAATTATCAATTAATCATGTAGAAAAAAAATGAACGCTCACTAAGGCTTATTCTTTAAATTAAAAAGATAAGCTCTACAAATATTAATTGGTTAGCAATAAAAATCATACATAAGTTGTGCGTAAATTTTTTATTGCCTATCCCCTAAGGAACAATTCCATTAATCAAACCGGAATCCTATATGAATTCGCAATTAATAAATCACAGAAATATGAAAATG
>JBCBQE010000343.1:0-6953 GCA_039820385.1 Cyanobacteria bacterium J06635_10 | reverse complement strand
CTTGGGTAACTTTATTCAGTATTTGTTC
This sequence comes from Cyanobacteria bacterium J06635_10, assembly GCA_039820385.1. Lineage (GTDB taxonomy): Bacteria > Cyanobacteriota > Cyanobacteriia > Cyanobacteriales > Nostocaceae > Rivularia. The sequence goes on along the minus strand of JBCBQE010000343.1, from coordinate 6,925 downwards.
TCGGATACTTGATTGCGGTTGAATTTCTGAGGTATTAGATTCACCCGTTTCATCGATAGTTTCTGTAAAATTTTCAGTTGTATTTTTGAGACGTTTTCGTCGATTCCACATTATATTTCCAAGGATAAAAATCAACCCATTACCTAAACTTATGCTAATTAATAATATTGATGATGTATCCTTTGTAATCAGTAATAGTAATATATAAGTTGTAAAAATAGCAGCAACTGGTATGAATATCAAAGATGATTTAGCTTGCTTTTTTTCCAATAAATTATTTGTGTCTCTATTGTCTATACTCATATCTCAGAATTAAATTTTAGTAATTTTTATTCATTGCTATAACCAAGATAATCAGAATTAAATTGTATGAATTATGCAAAATCTATTGTACAAACATATTTCATCATTTCAAATTATATAAAATAGCAATACTCAACTATCAATAAATAATCCTGCCGTCTTCTAACCAAGATTTGCTTGAAGAATATCCTCATTCGACTTCCAAGTTGCTTACAGACTTTACCCTAGAGTAGCGGTTGATGGTTGGACCATCGAAGAACAACACATATTGTTACAATAACAACTTTGCCTCAAGTATTATTACATAGTATTTAAAAGATTTTCAATTGGATATTGAATAGTATTCATCACAAACTCAAATTTGTATCGTAAGTTTTATGCTTTCTTGTTAAATAATTACTCCCAACGCGCCCTTTAGATTACCTATAACTATCAACAAATAATTTCATTACTCAAAACCGGATTCCGAGATAGAATTATATCTTTAGAAAAAAAATATGTAGCACTAAAACCCGATTAAAAATGGTGTTTCACAACGTAGCGCTGCTTCCCCCAGGGCACAAGAAACTGGGCGTGCGTGTTCCGTGCCGCTTTTCTTGGCTCCTCTCCCCCCTCTCACTTCTACCCCATTGCCAGAAGGCTAGCATTTCTCAAATGAAAACTATTAAGCTGGTAAATAGCGCGTTAATATTCTGCTCGCTGACTAATAGAAATTGAATTATGTTTGATGCACTAGCCGACCGTTTAGAATCTACATGGAAAAAGCTCCGGGGACAAAATAAAATTTCCCAATCGAATATTCAGGAAGCTTTGCGGGAAGTACGCCGCGCTTTATTGGAGGCGGATGTCAACCTCCAGGTAGTCAAAGAATTTATTAGCGAAGTAGAAACCAAGGCACAAGGCGCTGAGGTATTAAGTGGAGTACGTCCAGATCAGCAGTTTATCAAAATAGTTCACGATGAACTAGTAAATGTAATGGGGGAAACTAATGTTCCCCTCGTACAAGCAGAAGCTGCACCTACAGTGGTGTTAATGGCTGGTTTACAGGGTACTGGTAAAACCACCGCTACAGCAAAACTGGCATTACATCTGAGAAAATTAGAACGCAGTTGTTTGATGGTGGCAACAGACGTTTACCGCCCAGCGGCGATCGATCAATTAATAACTCTAAGTCAACAAATTGACGTGCCGGTATTTGAACTGGGAAGCGATGCCGATCCCGTTGAGATTGCCCGTCAAGGGGTGGAACATGCGAAAGCAGAAGGAATTGATACCGTAATTATTGATACCGCCGGTCGCTTGCAAATTGATGAAGATATGATGGGGGAATTGGCACGGGTGAAAGAAACCGTCAAACCCCATGAAACGCTGCTAGTAGTAGACGCAATGACCGGTCAAGAAGCAGCAAGCTTGACTCGTACTTTCCACGAACAAATTGGTATTACTGGTGCAATTCTTACCAAGCTAGACGGTGATAGCCGTGGTGGTGCGGCGCTGTCGGTAAGAAGAATTTCCGGTGCGCCGATTAAATTTGTCGGTGTAGGTGAAAAAGTAGAAGCCCTACAACCGTTTTATCCCGATAGAATGGCATCGCGGATTCTGGGCATGGGAGATGTATTAACCCTTGTAGAAAAAGCCCAAGAAGAATTTGATCTCGCCGACGCGGAACAAATGCAGGAGAAAATCCTGTCAGCAAAGTTTGATTTTACCGATTTTCTCAAACAATTACGTTTGTTGAAAAATATGGGTTCTCTTGGAGGTATCATGAAGATGATCCCCGGGATGAACAAAATCTCCAACGACCAACTTGAGAAAGGACAAACCCAGCTTCAACGCTGTGAATCGATGATTAAGTCCATGACCAAGCAAGAACGGAAAAATCCCGATTTGTTGGCTAGTTCTCCCAGTCGTAGACGACGAATTGCAAATGGAAGTGGTTATAAAGAAAAAGATGTCAGTAAGCTGGTGAGCGACTTTCAGAAAATGCGCAATATGATGCAGCAAATGGGACAAGGCAACTTTCCCGGAATGGCAGGAGCAGGAGGTATGTTTGGTGGCATGGGTGGGAATCCAATGGCTGCTGCAAATCGTGCTGCACCGGGATGGCGGGGTTATCCCGGCGCTGCTTCTGGTGGCAAAAAGAAAGGCAAAAAAAAGAAGAAAGGTTTCGGTACTCTTTAGTTATGAGTTATCAGTAAGACGGTTGATACATTTGCTCGATCGCTGGGAAAAACATCATGAAAAAAGGTATTAACTTTAACCTCTAAGATACAGACCTATAAATCAATAGCGTTTCATGGCGTGCAAGTGCTAAAATTAGCATTTGCTGATAGTGGGAGATTTTTGTATCTTCCTGCCTTTTTTCAGAAGTATTACCCTTTTAGGTGAAATACTTTCATAATGTTAGATAGATTTACCATCTGTAGTAGTAAACCAATACCTTAGAAAGTAGGAGAATAACCTCTTAATCATGATTAAACTGCGCCTAAAGCGAATTGGTAAAAAACGGGAAGCAAGTTACCGGATAATTGCCATTAATAATCTTGCTCGTCGTGATGGTCTTCCCCTCGAAGAATTGGGGTTTTATAATCCTAGAACTAAAGAAGTAAAATTAGACATTCCTGGCATCGTCAAGCGGCTACAACAGGGGGCTCAACCAACTGACACCGTGCGTCGCATTTTAGAAAAAAATAATGTTTTTGAACAAGTCCGTGCAGAAGCTGCATCCTAATAGAGTCGGAGAAAGAAAATTTAGTGGAACTCCCGATTACGTTAGTCTAGTCAAATTTTTGATTGAGCCATTTTTGGAGTATCCAGAGTCTTTAAGCGTTGATTGCGAAATTTCTCGTAGCAGCAAACGAGCTTGGATTCGCATTGCCTTTGATAGTGCAGATAAAGGTAAAGTGTTTGGTCGCGGAGGACGCAATATCCAGGCTATTCGTACGGTAATTTCTGCAACTGCCCAAGCAGCTGGACAATCGGCATACCTAGACATTTACGGTAGTAATGAAAGTCGAGAGGATGCACCCGCATCTAATAGCGAAGAACGGGATAGAGAGTTACCAATGCCCAAACCTAAGACAAGACGTGGTGACGGACCAAGAAATTTCACCAAACCCCGCACTCGCATTTAGTCGAAACAACAAAAATTGTTTCGTCCTGTATTCGCTATCAGCCATAAGGCTGATAGTAAACAGTAAATTACTTCAGATATTGCTATTTTTGGCGAACGGCTAGAAAATAAGATTTGTCTCCTCATGGGAGCATCTTTGTAAAAAATTACTCCTTGCAAATAATAGACACTATGGCAGATGCCATAACAATAGAATTGCCCGATATCCCCAGTGCTATGGCCTTAGCGGGTACTCAGGAAGAAAACCTCAAACTCCTATCACGACAAACTGGAGCTACAGTAGTACTTCGGGGACAAGAATTATACGTTAGCGGTACTGAGAAACAAATCGACTTGGTTAGTCGGTTGGTGAAATCTTTAGAAGATATTTGGACGAAGGGCAATACTTTATCAATTGCCGACATCATGACGGCGCGTCAAGCTCTAGATACTCATCGAGAAGATGAACTGCAAACATTACAAAAAGATGTACTTGCTAAAACTCGTCGTGGCGAACAAATTCGCGCTAAAACCTTTCGTCAGCGACAGTATATTGAAGCCATACGCAAGCGCGATTTAACGTTTTGTATAGGCCCTGCGGGTACTGGTAAAACGTTTTTAGCGGTTGTTGTTGCCGTTCAAGCGCTGCTTGATAATAGGTATGAGAAACTCATTTTAACTCGTCCTGCGGTTGAAGCGGGTGAAAAACTAGGCTTTTTACCTGGAGATTTGCAGCAGAAGGTTAATCCTTATTTACGTCCACTTTATGATGCGATTAACGAATTTATCGATCCCGATAAAGTGCCGTCGTTAATAGAGAGGGGTGTGATTGAAGTAGCGCCCTTAGCTTATATGCGGGGGAGAACTTTAAATAATGCATTTGTAATTGTGGATGAAGCTCAAAACACCACACCAGCACAAATGAAAATGGTTTTAACTCGTTTGGGTTTTCGTTCCCGCATGGTAGTAACGGGTGATATGACGCAAACCGATTTACCATCACAGCAGAAATCTGGATTATCAACAGCTTTTCAAATTTTGAAAAATGTAGAAGGTATTGCTTTTTGTGAATTTTCTCAAAAAGATGTCGTGCGTCATGCTTTAGTGCAGCGTATTGTTGCTGCTTACGAGCAGTATGAGAAGTAGAGGGGGGAGAGGGGGTAGAGGGGGTAGATTAAACATTATTTACTCCTTACTCCTTACTCTTTATGAGCTCCTATCATCAGTTAGCGCTCTAGCAACTCCACGACTTCGTTTGAAGCTTCCATTTTCAGGTTCAAGATTTACCGCTCCCTCACAAGCATCCATTACATCTTGAGCATGCTTATTAATCGCACCATGCCAACAGAGCGTATGCCAATCATCTGCTGAGATTTTTAATTTGGGATTAATTTCTAATGCTTTGTTATAAACTGCGATCGCGAAGCGCATGCTATGCAGGCTTATCGCTTCTTTCACTTTACCATCGCGTACAATAATTTCTTTACCTTTAATAATCAAAGCCATTACTGCCGCTATTTCTGGATTTTTATCTAATTCTTCAGTTTTTGGATTCAGATCAACATTAGCATCAAATTGCTGTGCTTTTTTGAATATCTCCACAGCAGCTTCAAATTCACCTTTTCTAACTAAATAGGACGGCCCGCAACTGGCCGCCTTTTCTTGTAGGGTGCTCGTACACTCACTAATATTGAACGTAATAATAAGACAATCAGTGTACGGCACCAACCAGAGTTTTGTGACAATTGTGTAAGTCCTGTTTTAATTATTGAATATATTTTGTAGTTAATTATTCGTAAGGTGCTTTCTTTGAATTTACCTTCCCTAACAACTGTTATAGCAATACTGAGCTTCTTTTAAAGAAGATATTTGTACCTTAGTTAGAGAATTTATTCAAAACGATCCAGAAGGAATTCTCAAAGATATAAAAATCAAAAAGCACAATGTTTCTTTACAACAAATTTTGTGGATGATTTTGCATAAAAAGAAATGGAAAGAGATATCAGAAGAATTACAGATAAAAATACCTACGGTACAAAGTTTTTATCGCCGTAGCTTAGAAAAGCCTGAAGTCAAGGATTATTTCGACAAATATTTGAATTAGAGCAACGCTAATCAACTCCAACCGACGCTTCTTCTTCCCAATCCGTCAAAAAATCAATTAAATCATCTACCGATAGCAATTGATTCAAATCGATTTTAGCTGAAGGAGTTTTGGTAAATCCTAGAATTATCGCTTCTTGTTCTGATGCACTTCGATCCAAGAAAACATCTGATGTGATCTCGCAATCTTCAGTATCTTTTTCTACAGGTATACACTCAAACTTACCAATATTCTTCACCATTAAATCTGCTTCAGTCAAGAATTGAAGCATCAACATATTCTGACTCTGACTCTGCTCAAAATCAGTTTCAAACCCCAGGAATTTTAAATAAAAATCAACCGCATAGACAGCCAAGCTGTTGAGATATACTCGCTTTTGTCTACCCTTATCTTTATCAGTATTGCATACATCGTGGGCTTTTTGGCGAGCGATAGAGTGTGGCTTTGTACCGAGAGGTATTGTAAACGAACAGCCTGATTTTTCAGAATTAGTTTCCAACATAGTTATTTTTCTTCTATGATAACTAAGTCACCTTTGACAATAGTAATTTAGGAATGACCGCAACTGGTACATTCCTAAACTGAAAGTCTTAATATAGCTAATTTCAGTATTTGCCCGAATGCCACCCCTCTTCAAAGCATCGGAGAGGGGAAGGGGTGAGGTTGAAAAAGCCGATATATTAAGGCATGGGTTGAATCTTAATTGGGAAACTAGAATTATAAGCTCCACCTCCATTACCGATCGCAATAGTTTTACCATCGGCACTAAAGGCGGTACTGGTAGGATAAAGTTGGTCATAATTCTGAGGATTGTTGGCGGGCTCAACTAAATTACTAATAGCTCTGCCGCTAGTCAAATCCCACATTGTTACAGCACCATCTAATGTGGTTGTCACAACACTTTTTCCATCTTTTCCTAAAGTTACAGAAGTAACACTTTCAATATCTGATACCCTAAAACTATTAACTAATTTACCAGTATTTACATCCCAAACATTGATTTTTGGATCTGTAGCGTTAACCAGATATTTTCCATCGGGAGTAAAACCAATAAAACTAATAATATTGGTATTTCTGTTTATACTACTAATTAACTTTCCAGTTTCGAGATTCCATAATTTAACAGTTTTGTCGGAATCATCTTTAAGAGAGCCGCCACCGCTGGCAAGAGTTTTTCCGTCAGGAGTAATTGCAATTGCACGTACCTGGCTTTTATGCCCAGTTAAAGTACGAATTAATTTACCTGTTTGTGGATTCCACAGCTTAATTGTTTTGTCGTAACTACCACTGATAAGAGTTTTTCCATCAGGAGCGATCGCCAAAGAAGTAACTCCTAAAGTATGTACTTTGAGAGTACGAAGTAGTTTATTAGTTTTCATACTCCATACCTTAATTATTTTATTAGT
>JBCBQE010000342.1:0-6957 GCA_039820385.1 Cyanobacteria bacterium J06635_10 | reverse complement strand
ACTCAATTCGTCCACCGTGTGACGGTGGGGAATTAAACCCATATGTTTTAGTTAACCTCAAATAATACATACCACGAGCAGTAACAGCACCCTACATGGTACTGTCATGGTACTGTTATGAGAATGGTGCGTTACGGCCGCCTCAAAAATTTAACCTCAAATAATACATACCACGAGCCGTAACAGCACCCTACATGGTACTGTTCATTATTATCTCACAAATATTTATTTTATTAAATATTTTATACTGCTCTTAACTAGAAAATTCCAAAAGCAATGAATAGCATAATTGATGGCGCGTTAAACTTAGAGTTTAGAACCGGATATATTTCTAAAGATTCCATAACTGACTATTATTTTTAATACATTAGATTACTAAAAAAAGTTCAAATAGTTGAATATTTTTTAAGTATATTTATGTTTTAAGTTGTGACTTTTCCGATACAATATATAGAATTCGGTATTAAAAGCAAAGGTATATAACGGCAGGGTAATCCATGCGTAGTCAATTATTTGATACTAACATTGAGAATTATCACGTTTTATTGACACCACAAGAAGTTAAATCCAAATTTCCTCTAACACCGGCAGCAGAAGCAAATGTTTTGAAATATAGACAAGAGCTAAAGGATATATTAGATTTTCGAGATCGAAGAAAATTTATTGTAATTGGTCCTTGCTCGATTCATAACACAAAACTAGCTTTAGAGTATTCTCAAAGACTGAAAAAGCTCCAAGAGCAAGTTGGAGATAAACTACTGTTAATTATGAGGGTTTACTTTGAAAAACCTCGAACAACAGTAGGATGGAAAGGTTTAATTAACGATCCAGATATGGATGATTCTTTCCATATCGAAAAAGGGATCTTAACTGCACGGGAACTGTTGTTAAAAATTAACGAATTAGGATTACCAGCAGGCACGGAAGCTCTCGACCCTATCATACCTCAATACATCGGCGAATTAATCGCTTGGTCGGCAATCGGCGCACGCACCGCCGAGTCACAAACCCACCGGGAAATGTCCAGTGGGCTTTCCATGCCTGTAGGTTTTAAAAATGGTACAGATGGTAAAATTCAAGTTGCCTTGAATGCCTTACATTCAGCAAAAAATTCCCATCATTTTCTAGGGTTAAATCAACAAGGACAGGTTAGTATTGTTCAAACTAATGGAAATAATTATGGTCATGTAATTTTACGTGGTGGTGGTGGTAAACCCAACTACGATCGCGAAAATGTAAAATCGGCAGAAGAGCAATTGAAAAAAGCAGATTTACCACCAAGAATTGTCATTGATTGCAGTCACGGTAATTCTAATAAAGATTATAAATTGCAAGGAGGCGTTTTAGAAAATGTCGTGCAACAAATCGCGGACGGAAACACATCTATCCTAGGGATGATGTTGGAATCTAATTTAAATGAAGGCAATCAAAAGATTCCGAGTAATTTAGAAGAGTTAAAATATGGAGTTTCCGTAACTGATGCTTGTATAGGTTGGGAAGAAACGGAAAGAATTATTTTGGCTGCTTATTCTAAGTTGTAAGTTGTAATTGTATTTCGCCGAATCATCAATAAAAATTACAACTATGGAGACGTTACAGTGTAACGTCTCTACTCCAGCTATTAATTGTTAATTGTATGTCCCTCCGGGACACGCTTCGCGAACATTGTTAATTGTTCACTGTTCACTGTTCACTGTTCACTGTTCACTGTTCACTGTTCACTGTTCACTGTTCACTGTTCACTGTTCATTGTTCACTGTTCACTGTTCACTGTTCACTGTTCACTGTTCACTGTTCACTGTTCACTGTTCACTGTTCACTGTTCACTGTTCACTGTTCACTGTTCACTGTTCACTGTTCACTGTTCACTGTTCAATCATTTGCTGAATAAACCTAGGTAAAGCAAACGCGGCTTGATGAATATCTGCATTGTAGTACCGCAAATTATGCTCCAGGGCAAACTGCGCTGCTACTGCGTAATCTAAATTATCAATTGGATGTGCCCCCTGTTTAGAGCAATAAGTCAAACTCCACATTCCCGTGGGATACATGGGAATAAACACTAAATAACAATGCACGGAATCAACGCCAAAAACTTGTTTGAGACATTGATTTAAATCGATAAAAGCCTTTTGATGAAAGATTGGCGATTCGCTTTGTACCGTTACCACTCCACCAGGGCGCAGAGTACGATAGACATCTTGATAAAATGATTTCGTAAATAATCCTTCCGAAGGACCTACAGGATCGGAAGAATCAATTATTACTAAGTCATAAGTATTATCGTCGGCATTTTGAACAAATTTAATACCGTCATCTATGAGTAAATTTAACTTTGGATGCTCCAAAGCAGAAGAAATCGTGGGTAAAAATTGCTTGGAAGCACGCACCACCGCTTCATCAATTTCCACCATAGTTATTCGCTCGATTCCATCATGGCGAACTAATTCGCGAATTGTACCGCCATCACCAGCACCAATTACCAACACATCTTTGACACCGGGATGAGTCAACATTGGTATGTGGGCAATCATCTCGTGATAAGCCGCTTCATCAGCTTCAGTACACATTACCATGCGATCGATAGTCAGCATTTTTCCTCTTTCGTGAGTATCAAATACTTCTACAGTTTGAAAGGGGGATACTTCATGGAAAAGCCTTTCTCCTTTTAAACGAATGGATATGGCAAAATTTTCATTGCTATCTGTTACCCATTCGGTAGAATTTATGTTTTTTAGTTTTTCTAAGTGCATTGTGATGCCTGGGAGATTGCGAATGTACCAGGGACTAAGTATATGATTTTAGGGTACTTGATTCAAGGATTTGCGTTTATAAATAATTTTTGATATTTATTTTAAATAAAATAGCTTAACTATTTATTTAATTGGAATGTAAAAATATAATTGCGTCTGGTTGACGTTGAAAATAGTAATTAAAACAAGTGAATAGTGAATAGTAATAAGGCTTTGGAGGTAGTTTACATTCTGTAATATAGTTGGGTTTATTTGTGCCGACTTACTTAAATTTATTATACATATTTGAACGCTAGAAAACATTCATAAAGGAATTTGAATTAAAAACTCCGTACCTTTTCCTGGATTGGAAATACACAGTAAATTTCCACCGTGATTTTCGGTAATAATTTGGTGACTAATTGAAAGTCCTAATCCAGTACCTTTTCCTTCTGGCTTGGTAGTAAAAAAAGGTTGAAAAATTTCACCTTGTACTGATTCTGACATTCCTTTACCATTATCGGCAATTTTAACGGTAACTTTGTGTTTATCTATAGTAGTTACAATCCGAATTTGAGGATTTTTAATCAGATGATAGTTGTCAGCAGAATATTGATAAGCAATCATTGATTCTTCCAATACATCAATTGCATTAGCCAATAAATTCATAAATACTTGATTCAGTTGTCCTGGATAACATTGAACTTTAGGTAAAATGCTATAATCTTTAAGTACTTGAATCGCGGGACGTTTTGGATAAGCTTTAAGACGATGCTGTAAAATCATCAAAGTTGCTTCTATCCCTTCATGAATGTCAACAAACCTTTTACTTTTTCCATCGCTACGGGAGAAATTGCGTAAAGACTGCATAATTCCCTTGATAGTATCGGTTCCCAACTTCATGGAAGATATTAGCTTAGGTAAATCTTTTTCGATATGTTCTAAATCCATAGCTTCTATTTGCTCTTCAACTTCGCTACCAGGATTAGAGCAATTTGCTTGAAAAAGATGTACCAACTTTAGTAAATCCTCAATGTATTGATCGGCATAATATAAATTAGTAGAAATAAAACCTATAGGATTGTTAATTTCATGAGCAACACCAGCAACTAATTGTCCTAAAGAAGAAATTTTTTCTGTTTGAACTAACTGTAACTGAGTTTGTTTTAATTCTTCCAAGGCTTGAGATAGTTCAAATGTTCGCTCTTGAACACGTGTCTCTAACTCTTGTTTTTGCTGATCTAATTCTAAATTTAATTTACGTAATTTTAAATGTAAATTAATTCGGGCTAAAACTTCCTCTTGTTCAAATGGTTTAGTAATATAATCTACAGCACCTAAATTTAAGCCTTTAACTTTTTCGTCTGCTTCTGTAAGTGCAGTTATAAAAATAATCGGAATATGTTTTGTCAATGGATTCTCTTGTAATCTACGACAGGTTTCAAAACCGTCTATTTTCGGCATCATCACATCTAATAATATTAAGTCAGGAGGATTATTTTCAACTTGCTCAATCCCACTAACGCCATCCATTTCAACTAAAACTTCATAACCAGCACCTCCCAACACATCATGTAAAATCTCTAGGTTGGTTGGGCTGTCGTCGATGACTAAAATTGTTTCTAATTTTTTATTCAAGTGAAATTCTGGCTCGCAAGATAAGTTCATATTACTCCAATTATTATTGATCGTATTAATTTCTTTTATTCCAAATAAATCGATAATATTATGATTTGATATTATCTTGAAGGAATTCACGGATTTTTTTGATATTAAAACATTTGACAAATGAATCCAGTTCATTGACAAAATCTTGGTATTGTCGATCGGATTGTGAAATTCTATCGAGTTCTTTTTGTATACCTTTGATTTTACCTTTTTTGGCGAATTCAAGTAACATTTCTAATTCCGAGGTAGGCGGAATAATTATCTTATTATTACTCGATGGTTTTATCGCTAAGGATTTTGTATTTTCATCATTGCTATAAAGCCAAGTAAATTGTAATTGCTTTGCTAATACACGATACAACTCCTTAGATTTTACTGGTTTATTTAAAAAGTAATTTGCTCCTGCTTTAAGAGCTTTTTTGCTTTCAGACTCAGATGCGATCGCAGAGCAAAACATGAATAAAGTATTTTGTAGTTTATCTATTTTGCGGACTTCTTCGAGCATTTGCCATCCATCCATAATTGGCATTTTGATATCAGAAATAATCAGATCGGGCTGGTATTCAATTGCTTTTTCTAATCCATCTCGACCATTTTCTGCTTCTATTAACTCAAACCCTAAATACGATAATAAATTGATAAATAAAGAGCGATTTTCCCATCGATCATCTACAATCAAAATTAGCTTTTTATTACCTGTATAACCAATAATTTTGCCAGTACGAATGATACTGCTTGCTTCCGTCCAATCTTCAGCAACTGGGCATTCTATTTCAAATTGAAATATGCTTCCCAAATCTAACTGACTCTTGACTTTTATTGTACTATTCATCATTTCAACAATTTTTTGACTCAAAGCTAATCCAAGCCCAGTACCATCTGATTTATTTTTAGTTTCACCTAATTGCTCGAATGGTAAAAATATTTTGTTTAATAGTTCGGGTTTCATACCTATACCAGTATCTTCAATATGGAAAAGTAATCTAACTTTTTCGGAAAAGTTTTCTTTTTTGATTTCTAATACCTCTACTTGTAAAGTAACACAGCCTATTTCGGTGAATTTGATCGCATTGCTCAGTAAATTTATCAACACTTGTCGCAAACGTCTTTTATCAAAAGTAATGCCAGATGGTAAATTATTTGGAGTTGAGTAAATAAAAAATAAACCTTTTTGTTCGGTTTTTATACGACATATTTCTACGATTCCTTGTAAAAATGAAGGAAGATGAAAATCGCTAGGATGAAGCTTTATCTGCTGTGATTCTATTTTGGAAAAATCAAGAATATCATTGATTAAGGTTAATAAATGCTTACCGCAGCGGTGAATAATTTCTATACCCCGCAGTTCTTTTGGCGATAGATTAGATGAATTTTGAATGATTTGGGTATAACCTAAAATACCATTTAAAGGCGTGCGGAGTTCGTGACTCATATTCGCCATAAATTCGCTTTTAGCATAATTAGCAGCATCGGCAGATATTTTGGCTTCTTCTTGCGATTTAATATGTAGTTTTATACAGTAAAGAAGTTCATTTACGGAATTTGCGAGTTTTCTGGCTTCTATATTTGGGGTTACAGGTATTTGTATATCATAATTTGCTTCTTCTAAGGCTTTTTGAGTTATATCAGTAATTGTTAAAATAGGTTTCGCAATCATCCTACTACTGTAAATAGCGAAAAATAAAGCAATAGTTAAAGAGAAAATAAGACTAAGAATTGCAATTATCAATCGCAGCATTTCCGCTTGATTTAAATTATTTTCAGCCTTGTCGGATTGAGTTTCTATAGATTCCACCAAAATTTGTAAATTATTTACAAATTCCAAGGTTTTAATACGAGAATCACTTGCTGCTAAATTGGCGAGTAACTGTTTGACTTCAACTTGCTGCGACTTTAATTTACTAGAGTCAATTTTTTTTAAAGTATTTGCTGAATCTTGAGCAAATTGTTTTAAACTTGGGTTATACTCCTCAATTAACAGCTTAAAAGTGCTAATGGTACTTTTGTTAGCTTCAGTTAACAATGGGTGAAAGTTGCTTACTTTGTCCATGACTCTTGACTTTGCTTGTTGAAATTCTTGGGGTTTTTGTAGATAAGGATAAACCTCGCTAATTGGTTGTAAATTTGAAGTAGTATTAAGAATATTGTTCAACAGCTTTAATTCTTGACGAATACTCTTCCTCTCCTCATTTGCTTGATTAACCCAAGAATTGCCGATACTCAAGCCAAAACCAGTACCTCCTAGAGTCATACCAAGTGCGAGAGCAGATACTAAACAAATCTTTTTTTGTAGGGTGAGGCGATTAATTATCCAGGAAAAAGGATTAAAACGCCACGCTGACGAAATTCCAGAAGCTGTTTTATGCTTCTGAGTATCGGGTTGGGAAATTGGATGTTTTGAGGAAGGATAAGTCATTCGTCTGACAGCGCCTGCACCTAGATATGGAATATCTGCTAAGTACATGATTCCCAGATTTTCACTGAGAATTGTCATTAATTTTGACTAATTATCTCTTGAAGGTTAGTTTTTCGGTTATTTATATCCCCTGAATCTACC
>JBCBQE010000341.1:0-6994 GCA_039820385.1 Cyanobacteria bacterium J06635_10 | reverse complement strand
GCCCCATTTTTTAAGGTTCCCGGAACGTGACTGGTTGAGAGAGGTTTTCCCATATTTTCATAGTTTTCCGGAACGCGCCTTGCGGGAAATTGTATCTGGGAGTAATGGTTCTTCTCCTCCTAGATTTCGACCATCGAGTAAACATATTTGACAAAATAATGTAAAGGGGTAGATTTATATATAAAATATTGGTAAGATAATAAATCGTAAGCGCGGCGACATAGCCAAGTGGTAAGGCAGAGGTCTGCAAAACCTCCATTCGCCGGTTCAAATCCGGCTGTCGCCTTTGTTAATATTCCGTTGTTTCCCGCTTCTCAAGCGCCTTCTAGCTTCGAGGAGCGGATTCTTCGTTTGTTCCATTTTAGTTCAAATCCGGTAGAATCAACTCACAATTTTAGGCACAAATTTAGTCCAAGTTTTAACTACCATTTAAAATTTGAGAAAAGCCGCTCAGTTGATTGCTGTGCGCTTGTCCGCTTGAAATTGGGTGACATCTTCTATAAAAAACAGTCCCTTAAAATCTTTGGGGTAAATTTTTATGGATATTAGTAATCGTGCCGCGAGAGCCAATGGTAGATTGCGAGCTTCCAAAATTGGCATAACTATCGACCAGCGTGGAAATACTTTATGGCTTAGAGGCACATTCCCCCCGAAACTAAATTCACGTAAAACAAAGCCCCACCAACAAAGAATATCTTTGAAGACACAGGAACAACCTTTAGGAGTTAAAGCTACAATCGCAGGATTGCAGTATGCCGAGCAGCAAGCCAGAGCGATTCGAGTACAACTCGATAAAGGTAAGTTTGACTGGGCTGAGTGGCAATTGAGCCAAGCACCAAAGCCTGAAACCGTTTCGGATTGGGTAGAAAAATTTGAAGCCGAATATTGGAGAAGAAGAAAGCGCAACCAGCAAACCGAAACAACCCCGAAGTTAGATTATCAAGTTGTTTTTCCAAAGTTCGCACAATTCGCCGACGATAGAGAATTATCTATTGACTTGATGATTGAATTCGCTAGCCTTAGCGAACCCGATACGCGCAGTCGTAAAAGAGTATGTGATATGTTGGGTAGACTTGCTAAATTCGCCAAGCTCGGGAATTTAGAAGCAATAAAAGAATTAACTGGAAATTATTCTCCTGGAACAGTATCGCCAAGAAGTCTACCTACTGACAAGCAGATAGCTCAATGGCGAGAGAGAATTTCTAGCCCAGGTTGGCAGTGGATATATGGGATTTGTGCTGCATATGGTTTGCGTCCCCATGAAGCATTTCATGTTGATATGTTAGATTTTCCCACTGCACGAGTTAGCGATGAAACAAAAACGGGAGAGCGATTTATTTATCCGCTTTATCCGGAATGGGCAGAAAATTGGAATCTTAAAGAAATTGTCTTACCGAATTTAAAATCAATTGAAGATTCTTCCAATGCCAAACTTGGAACTAAAGTATCTGGTTTTTTCTACGATTTAAAAATTCCATTTCCTCCATATAATCTACGTCATTGTTATGCACGTAGATGTTTCGAGTTTGGTTTTACTCCCGATTTTGGAGCCAAGTTAATGGGACATTCAGTTACAACCCACTGCAAGACATATCGAGCTTGGATTGATGAAGCCACATACCTAAAAGTGTATGAAACATTAGTTAACAAAATAGGTAGACCTCCTGTTCCCTAACTCAAAATTATCCGGAGGGTTAATTAATAATAATTCCTCCGGAAAAATAAGCCCGGAAAGCTACTGGAGTTTTCAGAAGGCAAATATGTTGGAGGCATTCGGCGTGATGGGTACTCACGCCCCATAGCATATCTATTGAAATAAGGACATAAATATTTTAAGTCCCTCCGGGAAGACCTTACGGTACGCGCAGCGCGTCTCCGGCGGATTGTTTCATTTTTTACGCTCGCTTTAAACTCAGCAACTTTTTGACTAAACCTCGCTCAAATTTCCACCCCAATGAGCTAATTTTAACTCCTAAAAGCTAGTGTGGTAAATGTATCCGGCGATTTTTATAGAGAATACGGTAGCGGTCGCAGTACACCTTAGGATAGAAGGTTAAGAGAAGGCTAAACCTTCTATCCGAAGACTGCAAAAGGTCAAGAAGTAGCAGTTTTTCTTTTTGTTGTCATTTGAATTTGAGAATTTTCAACCGCTTCTTTCAATTCGTCAAAAGAACAACAATACAACTCAAGCAATTTCCCAGTTTGATAAATACTCAAAGTCGGCAAAGTTCTGCCTTTTTCCCAATTTCTAACAGTAGATTCGCCAACACCTACAACGCTAGCTACGTCAACGGTTCTAAGATTGTTCTTTTCTCTGAGTTGCCTTAAGTTCATAATTTTATCGTTAACGCGTTGACGTGCTTGATAAACGGTTGTAGCATAAAACAAATAGCGTCGCCAACCCTCGCCAAAGGAAATGCGACGCAACTTGTTAACTTTGACAGTCAATAACAATTATGCCTCAATTAACGCAAGGTGTTCAAGTCTTAGCGCTAGATAAGCGTGCAATTTTTTTATTAGCTCAGCAGCAATCTGTTGTTGTTGACCAATTTACGATTACAACCTCAAATTGCGAACTAGAGATAGAGGTAGACTGTGTTGAAGACGGTGATTTCGGAGATTTGTACCGAGTCTGGAAAAGCGATAGATTAATAGGTACTTACCATAAATGTGTTGATAATGATGGCCCGAAGTCCTTACCAATAGATGCAGCTTTCTCTCGTTCCTTGCGAAAACGAAGAGGAAGCGCCCCGAACGGATTATCTCGTCTTATCTAGATAACAGATGGATTAAGTAGTAAAAACGAGGCGAAGAATACGCCTCAATCAAAAAAAATAAAAACCATGAAAATAATAACTCACGATTGGAACGGAAGCGCAATTGCACAGCTTACTGAAGATACGAAAATTGCTAAATACGACGTGCCAGCAAGCTACGTTAACCTTACTCAAATGTGTCAGGCTAATGACAAAAAGTTGAATAATTATATGCGGATGGAAGGCACGAAAGCTTACTGGCAGGCGCTTTCCACCGAAACGCGGATTAGCGTTTCGGCATTAGTAATAACAATCAAAGGTGGAAACGACAAACAAGCTCAAGGCACCTGGGGACACCCAGAAATTGCCATCGACCTCGCACAGTGGGTAAGCATTCCATTCCTCCTCTTTGGCAAACCGCACTTTAAGAAAATTAATGTCGGGTGAAACTTCTCAACCCAAACCACAAATTGATTCTCAAATAACTCCCGAACAGTTAATAGGTGCCTACTCAATAATTATCGACAAGTTTTCCATATCAGAAGAACTTAAAGGCACCTATTTACTTAGAGCAATGGAAGCGCAGTACCCAGGAATCACGCCATCAGTTCAAAAATTACTGCCAACCGTTCAACCCAAAACAGAGGAAAAATATATCTCACCCACCCGACTTGCTCAAGTATGGAACGAGAGACACAGCACCAATATCAAAGCCTACCCGCGTCAATCAGGCATTGGAAGAAACAGGCTATCAAACTAGCTATTACACAGAGCGAACCAGCAGTAAAACCGGAAAAATAAAACGTACCAAACAATACTCTCCAACCGACTTAGGTAGCGAGTACAGCACTTTCTTACTAGACAAAGCCGGAACTGATAAGACCGTACAGGTATTGCGTTGGAAAGTATCAATTATCGAAGAAATTAAGAACCAACTAGGAGGAGTAAATTAATGTTGGAAGAAACTGTTATAGCAATCAAAGCAGAACTGAGCGAAGCCAAAAGCGCAGCCCTTACACCATTTATCAAAGAACTACTTGCAACTCTCAACTCAGAAGGTTTCACCTTTGTTGATTTAATTGAAGCAATCGCTGCTCCCACGACGATAAATTATCAGTCGAATTGGATTCCGCTAGACTTAGAGAAACCACCAAACATCTAGAAAAAGCCGCATTAGTTTTGAGTTCCACCATTTCAATCCCACCTGTAAGAAGTAACTAAGCGTCCTCTTATTTGTTCGTAGTCTTTCATTGATTAAACGATGGCGGGGTTGGTGACAACCTCGCCATCGTTTAATCAATACGATGGAATGGTCTTATTCACGTTTAGCTACTTTGATATTTACACATACTTTGCGAAGCATCCTGCGATTCTACTTGAATTAACCGGCTGGTGCTAAATTCTTCGATGTTGATAGAATTGATTTAGGTTCCGATAATACCGAGCCAAAACACGCTATTTTTATCAACCCAGAACTAAAACTTCAGGTAGCGGAATTCAATAAAGCGCTGAGCTTCCTAAAAACTCAGAGAGAATCTTCCAATTAAACAGAAATAACACCTGAAAAATTAATTAAATTATGCATTTCCTACACCTCTGATTCAAATTATATTGATGTTAGAACTGTTATCGGTACCAACATTTGTATATAGGTTTTAGTTTGTCTAGCTATATTTTTGGAGTCTTAGTTAATTTTCAGCCGTTTTGATGGGTAAAAAGGTTATATGAATTAGGATTTGAAGGGGATTCGATAATTATCTTCCGCACGGTTTATCGATTGAATATTGACTTTAGCAACCGCTAACCGCATGCGAATTTTGGCAATAATTCAGAAAATGTAAAATAAAAGTACAATTGGTTAAGGAACTATAGCTAATGACATTAACTATCGGGTCAACTTCAGTACCCACCTTAGAAGAATTTTTACAACTGCCAGAGACAAAACCCGCGAATGAATATATTGATGGGAAAATCTACCAAAAGCCGATGCCACAAGGAAAACATAGCCGATTACAAACTTGTTTATCTACTGCCATTAACCAAGCCGGAGAACCTAAAAAGTTAGCACTAGCGCTAACAGAATTACGCTGTACATTCTCAGGTAAATCTATAGTTCCAGATATTGCAGTGTTTGAATGGGAAAATATTCCTTTAGATGAGAACGGTCAGATTGCGAATAAATTTGAAATTCCCCCCGATTGGATAATTGAAATTCTTTCACCAGAACAATCTGCAAGCAAGGTGATTCGTAAAATTACATTTTGCATCAAAAATGGCACGAAGTTAGGTTATTTTATTGATGCTGATGATAAATCAATTACAGTTTTTCAACCCAATCAATTACCAGAAGTAAAAGAAGGTCTTGATATTTTACCCGTGTTAAGTGTTTTGCAAGATTGGCAACTTACGGTTGAAGATGTATTTAATTGGTTAAGTTTTTCTAAATAAAAATCATTTAATCTTTCAATTGCAAAATTTGCTTAAAAATAAAATACATTCTTAATCAATTGCTTATAATAAATGCAGAATACCCGACTGTATACTATATGTGGGTAATGTCATGCTTTCAGACAACCTTAAACTCATAGAGCTACCAAGTACTGACGAATTAGCTTGCTCGGATGATATTCCCGTGGATAACGAAGACCAGAATTTTCTGCCCAATATCCTACTATTCCTACTTAACTCAATTTGGGCAAGCCGTACTGATTGGTTTTTCGGCGTAGACATGGCAATTTACCATACTACAGGTGCTAACCCAAGAGTACCTGTAGTCCCGGATGGATTTCTGAGTTTGGGAGTGGAGCGCAAAAAAGGTGGAAAATCTCGCAGGAGCTATGCAGTTTGGGAAGAAGATGACATAGTACCAATACTAACGTTAGAAATAGTATCGTACACTCCAGGTCACGAATACGACGATAAATTAGAAATTTATCGAAAACTAGGCGTACTTTACTACATAATTTACAACCCCGAATATTGGCAGCGCGACCAACACCAACCGCTGTCCGTTTATAAGTTGGTAGATGGTAATTACGAGTTACAAATTAAAGAACCATTATGGCTACCGGAAATCGGTTTAGGTATTGGGAGACATCAAGGTGAAATTGGTGGAATTGAACAGGAATTTATGTCTTGGTATGACGAAAGTGGAAATCGTTATCTGATGCCAGAAGAAATTGCTATTCAACAAAAGCTTAAGGCACAAGCGGAAGAAGAAAGAGCAGAACAGTTAGCACAATATTTACGCTCAAAGGGTATTGACCCTGATAATTTACCAGATAATTAGTAATCCGATAAAAATGAAGTCGCAGTACCAAAGTAAAAAGCTTTGGTGTTTTTTATTGTCAGCAAGAAACTACCGAACAATTGCGTGTAACTTGGCATTAAAACTTTAACTCAAGTTAGCTAGGAGGGATAATGAATCCCTCCAGGAAAATCTAACGAAAAGCTACTGGAGTTGTGAATCCATTCAATACGGCAGTAATGTTGATTTTTATAAGGCGATTCATAGAATCATTGCGTCTCGCATCCACCCAATGCAAACCTTCTTTCCATTGTCCTGACCTAATTCGTCTCAGAATTGAACTACGGCTAAAACCTTTTCCTAGCCTTTTTGATGCTTCTTGAATTGTTAACAGCTCCGCATCAGATGGTAACTTATACATTGTTCGTTTAGCCAAGTTACTAACCTCCTAATTTTTATTGTTTTTCAGTCAGTAATGAATTACTTGTTCGCAATAGTTTTTCTTCCATCCTTTTCGGACTTACCGTAATTAAAACTATTGCGATTGGAAACAATTTAAAGTTTGAACATGTCTCAAAGTTCATAACATTCGAGACAATTTAAAAAGATAGTTAGACGAGCGCGATTTCTAAACAAACTTTTCTTCGCATTGCAAGCCCCCACTATGCAAGTGCAGAAAAATTGTTGTTTACTATACAATACCGCGCCGAATCAATCGATTAAACCTGTTTTGGCTTAAAAAGAAGCTCTTTGAACTATTAATACACAAATTTTTGTATTTTGACAATTTTTTGGATTAACTAATATTTAATAGCAAATATCAAGCTGTATAATAAGCTGTAACTAAAAGATTTCTGAATACGCAAATAAATAAAAATTAGGATTACTCTAAATCTAATCAGGATAAGACTTACAAAAAATATTGTAAGTAGTTAAGCAAAAATCTGTAGTATTTATGAAACACAGGGATAACCGAATACTTAAATTCAGC
>JBCBQE010000340.1:0-6995 GCA_039820385.1 Cyanobacteria bacterium J06635_10 | reverse complement strand
CCTTCCACTGCCGAGCCATTTTATTTTCTGATCGAGGGTTCCCATAAGAATTTTTTTAATTCTAAAAAAATTCTTATGGGTGCCCTTCATGCACTCTGAGCAGGAAAATTTCTCCCTCAACCGGTAACCCTCTACGCAGAAAGTTTTACTACTAAGAGCCTAAAAATCTATTTACTAATAGACTTGATGACTGCACTGAAACTTAACTACAAAACACAGTTGCTTCTTGAAAAAAATGAGATTCCTCAATTATTAAAAATCTTTTAAGGGAACCCTGAATTCAAGTTGCTAGATACATTCGCTCTCCTAATTAATAAATATCATTAAATGGTTATAAACTAAGTACTTCAATAATCCACCAAATTAAAAGTACTTACAACCCCCCATCTTCTTGAATAAAATATTCAGACTCTTTCTTATACCAATGGGTTGATCTAGAATTCAAATTGGGACTTCCCAAAAATATGCTACTATAATATTCTAGGTTTAAAACAATGGATTACTGGTACTAAACGAAGTTATGCCTGCATCCTTAACCTGCTATGGCTTGTAGCAACATTAAGTTTTACATTTATAGTTTCGTCCATACTTAACTTTCACATTGCCATTTTTCACCACAAAATATGTTGCATAAAAACCAATAAATTAATAACCATCTTTTACTTAGTGGTTATTAATAATACAGGTAAAACTAAATGACTCTCATTAGTATAATTCAGAAGCAAGCAACTATCAAAGATTAAAAAGTAATACCTGGCGTAACTGATTTGACTGTTTTTTCTTTCTCAATATAATATTTAACAGCTTTCCTGAATTAAGTCATGCCAATTTGGCATTAATTTGATACCTCTGTAAATCGACAGACAATTTTTAATTAAGTAGATTGAGATCCCCTCATCAGAGGATGAAAGGATGAACAGATTGCCTGACGGGCAGTTGAAGGATGAAACCGAATCAATTAAACCTAGCAATTGTAGTAAAGACTAATGGCACTATCGGGATAAAAAATTAGATTTGTAATATTAAGTTGGGTTAAGGTAATCAAACCCAACATTAAAAAACTGTTCGCAAATCGCCTTGCCGCAAAACCTCACTATACAATCGGCGATGATAACTAAACTTTAGCTTCCAAAGACTTAAGCCATTCTGTATTCACACCAGACTCGCGAGTTAATGCAATTCTTCCGGTACGCGCAACTTCTCGCAAACCAAATTTTTGCAGTACCTGTACAATCGCGACTATTTTACCTGGATCTCCCACAACTTCCACAGTTAAGGAATCTTCTGCAACATCCACCACTCGCGCTCGAAAAATCTGAGCTAATTCGACAATTTCTGAACGATTAGTGCTATTAGCATTTACCTTAAGCAACATTAACTCTCGTTCTACACAGGGAACTTCGGTAATGTCCTGGACCTTAAGAACATTAATCAACTTATATAATTGTTTAGTAAGTTGCTCAATTATGCGATCGTCGCCGGGTACAACCATCGTAATTCGGGAAATTCCCGATCGTTCGGCTGGCCCCACCGCAAGACTTTCAATATTAAAGCCGCGACGGGCAAATAAACTAGAAATCCTCGAGAGAACTCCCGCTTCATCTTCTACAAGTACTGAAAGCGTATGTTTCATTAATTATTAATTATTCAGATAGCAATTAATAGTTATTCAAACAGGTTATAGTTTTAGGGGGACAGATGTCAAAGGTGATAAAATATCTGCATTTTTAAGGTAAAAGTCAAATTTCTCCTAACTCCTAACTGATACTGCGATCCCGACAGAATTAACCAGGAACAACGTGAGAGGGAGAAGAGGAGCCACTGCGTTGCGGAGGTTCCCTCCGTTGTAGCAAGTGGCGTGGGGAAGAGGGGGAGAAATTTTGATAGGTAATCCGATCGATCCGAAAGGAGGAAGAGTTTACTCCCCATCCCCTCTACTCTCCTCTCGTGTAACTAGAAATTACTTGCTGCAATAATTTCTCTTCATTTTCAGCGGGTGCGAGACATTTCAACCCTTGACAAACTAAGCCGATGCTATTCTGTGGTAAATCGGATACTAAGACAAATGCAGCAACGGGTAAAAATTTGGATAAAAGTGAGTTTATCCGCTGTTTTTGGGTACGAACTAAGGTAAAATTTTTATACCAATCTAAGGCTAAAAATAAACTGGGACAAGCTTGAGGAGTGCTATTCATGATACTGCGAAAAGCTTTGTTACCTTGTTCTGCTAAATCTAAATACTGAAGATTATCTGTCACTAAAGTGAGTCGCACCAGGTTTGATAAGGCGATTCCGTTGGCTGAAGGTGTGGCATTATCCACATAATTCCGCTCTCGCACAATCAATTCTTGGGAAGCATCACTTGCTGTATTGAAGTAACCTCCCAATTCGACGCTCCATAGATATTCGTTAAATTCATCTTGGAGAGAAATCGCTTTTTCTAACCATAAAGATGATTGATTTTCCGTTTTTAAGGAAGCTTGATGTAAATCTAGCAAGGCTTTGATAAATAAGGCATAATCTTCGGATTGAGCTAAAACACTGGGTTTCCCTTCATAATTTAGCCGGTGAAATCTACCATCAACAAATTGGTTATCTAAAATAAACTTGGTTGCTTCGCTTGCCATGGACAAGTATTCAACTTCGGAGAATACTGCATAAGCCCGCGCCAAGCCGGAAATCATTAAGCTATTCCAAGCAACAATCATCTTGGTGTCTGTTACTGGTGGAATCCTACCTTGCCAATTGTGGGATTTTGCTTCTTCGTTGTTACGAGCCGGAGGGAAGGTTTTAATTGCCGCACTCTTGTCTCCGTAACGAGCAACAAACAATTTTTCTAAGATAGCTTCGATCGCATCGCTTAATTTCTCGGATTTACTCCTTTGTAAAACATTTTGGCTCTCAAAATTACCGTTTTTGGTGACTGTAAAATTTTGTTGCAGTTGGGTTAATTCTTCTGAAGTTAGCAGTTGTTCTAACTCGCCGTAACTCCAAGCATAAAAAGCCCCTTCTTCCGGTTCCACACCCCCCTGTGTCCCCCCTGGAGGGATGGGGGGATCTTTAATAAAACTATCTGCATCTTGAGCAGCATAGAAATATCCTTGGGGTGCAGTCATTTCTCGTTGCAGCCATTGTACAGTTTTGGCGATCGCACGGCGGCATGCTGGTTCTTCAACACCGGCACTCCATAAGTTAGCCAGATATTCGACAATTTGACCGTTATCGTAGAGCATCTTCTCAAAATGGGGTACAGTCCAAGTGGAATCGACTGTATAACGATGAAAGCCACCAGCAACATGGTCAAAAATTCCACCGAGTGCTAAATCTAATCCCCGTTGAGTACAAATTTCTTTGCCATCATATCTGGATGTAAAATTAAATCTGCTTCCTTGCAATGCCATCTGTGCATAAGGGATCATGGGAAAACTATTACCTTGTTGCTTGGGAGTGATGATTCCAGTAAAAGTTTCCCAACCTTGTCGTAATAATTGATTATCTTGTGTTTGTACGGTAGTTTCATTTTGCAATACCGCAGAGGTGAGAAGGGATTCTAAAATAATTCCTTTACGCTTTTGTAAATCTTGTTTTTCGGTATCGTAATAATTGCGAATAGCTTTGAGTACCTGCAAAAAACCCGGACGACCGTAACGTTCTTGTACTGGAAAATAGGTTCCAGCGTAAAATGGTACTAAGTCATCCGGAGAAAGAAAAACATTTAAAGGCCAACCACCTTGACCACTCATCATCTGTAAAGCTTGCATATAAATGCTATCAATATCTGGTCTTTCTTCCCGATCGACTTTAATCGGCAGAAAATTAGCATTCATAAGAAAATCTCGGTAGTTTGGAAACTCAGGTTTTATAAACCTGAGAGGAAAAACGCCTCGTGCACCTGCTGCCGTGGACTTTGAAATTTGAAGTGCTGATTTTTAAATGGATATAATCCAAAGGTACAGCAAACCCGTTTAAGTCCCCTCGCCCACCGCTACTAAGATGTCCTTTCTGGAGGCAAAATGCGGTGTGGATTTTCCTCCCGCATTATTGCCGTCAAGCAACTGACCAAACAGTTTTAGAGATAGTCCGAACTGGGGAAGTATCCGGAAGTCTTTACCGAGTAACGGCTCAACGAGCTAGTCAATACTTACGTTGCAGGATTTGGTGACCGCAAGCCCAGTGTCTTCAGACCTGGGTTACTGACATATTCGGCAATTTCCAAATCTGAAAAAGCTTCTCCCTCCATGACGGTACACCAATGACAGCTAGAATAACCAATGGAGAGAAATATTGGTTTATTCTGCTCCAGGGCTTCCGTTAGCGCTTCATCGCACCAACTCCACCAATCAATGGGATTTTCTGCGTGTTTGCGGAGGTAAAGACTTTGAGCAGAAGCGAGGCGATTAGTCATGATTGTAAAAATATGGAAAGCCTTCTTTGCTCAGTTTAGCGTGTAAATCAAACAATACCTGCCTATAAATTTTAAGAATTAAGAAACCCGATTTTTTGAAAAAACCGGGTAACTCCAAGAGGAATATTTCTAATATATTAGCAACTTGAATTTGTATATTTTAGTAATTATTCACTTATAAGCAGCACTATCTTTACCGAACGCTGAAAAATTGTTGATTCTTAATATGTATTAACAAAACTCACGGGCACCTATCAGAATTTTTTTATCAGAAAAAAAGTCTTATGGGAACCCTTCACGCTCTTGTAACTTTTATCGCCCATCGGTTATCAAAACAGCATTTATTATATCTGCTAACTAACTACAACTGGCTTATAACAGACAACTTACAAATAAAATTTAAAATTACTTAATTTCTCGTATTCAATTTACTTAAGCTAACTATTAGTATCTTGTTCTCAACTGGCGCGATCGCTAACTGATATTCTCTGTTATATCGCGTTTAATTTATTTTAGAGAACGAACAAGTAAGCTGACAATTGGTTCTGAGTATGTACTTACAGGAGGTTTAAGCTCTGAAGTCATAACTCCATCGGTATTTGTATTTGAAGTTAATCCGAATATAAAATTAAGTAACACAGTTATGATTGCGGCTTGTACTAATCTTTTCAACATGACCTAATGACCTTTTACTATTGCTGCTGGCGAACGGCATTTAAGCTTTAAAGTTATTCGTTAATATGCCTCTTTTACTATTGTTTTACCTGCCATGGTGATTGAATCCGGACAGACTGTAGTATTAATACATCAAGTGTTACTTTTAT
Source organism: Cyanobacteria bacterium J06635_10 (assembly GCA_039820385.1). Classification (GTDB taxonomy): domain Bacteria; phylum Cyanobacteriota; class Cyanobacteriia; order Cyanobacteriales; family Nostocaceae; genus Rivularia. Next base: position 1,766 of record JBCBQE010000340.1, on the reverse strand, counting down.
GACATCTATTATACAAGTTATTACTAGCTTGTTCCTATAGTAATTGCATACCTGTAGAATCAATATTTTTGCAAACGTGCTGTTGATAACAACAATTAGCCTAGTAATCGATAAAATGTATGTAAATTAACTAGAACTAGGCTGCATGATTCCTATCGTTATTGAACAATCTGGTCGCGGCGAACGCGCTTTTGACATCTACTCGCGACTATTACGCGACCGTATCATCTTCTTAGGACAACCCATTGATAGCAACGTAGCTAACTTAATTGTTGCCCAACTGCTGCTGTTGGATGCTGAAGATGCGGAGAAAGAAATTTATATGTATATCAATTCTCCTGGTGGTTCAGTAACTGCTGGTATGGGTATTTTCGATACCATGAAACATATCCGTCCGGATATTTGTACTATTTGCACCGGACTAGCAGCTAGTATGGGGGATTTCCTACTCAGCGCTGGTACTAAAGGTAAGCGGATGAGTTTACCTCATTCTCGAATTATGATTCACCAACCTTTAGGTGGCGCACAAGGGCAAGCAACTGATATCGAAATTCAAGCTCGTGAGATTCTCTATCACAAGCAACAGCTAAATAACTATTTAGCCGAACATACAGGTCAACCCATTGAACGCATTGCTGAAGATACTGAGAGAGACTTCTTCATGTCGCCTAATGAAGCCAAAGATTATGGCTTGATTGACCAAGTGATAGATCGTCATTCTGCTGGCAGCCGTCCCATGGCTGTTGTTTAGCGTGCAGGCAGCATCAATAGTCAATAGTTGATATTGGCTATTGATTCTCAAACACCAACCTTTAAAGACTCCAATTCCTGAGTCGCAAATTACGTACTGGAATTCCTCTAAATATGAGGAATTCCATTTTTACTTATTCAACAAGTTGTAATGGGGACTTATAATAACTATTTTTTCTTTTAATCCCCTATTTTTGCTTATTGTCAAGTATTGTAGGTAATATTTAATTATCAGTTTTGCTTATTATATCAGAATAATCCCGTGTTTTTATAACTTTTGTAACTAATTGGCTTGTGAGAAAATAGAAACAGAAGGTGAGGCAAGTCGATTATTAGCTTCAGATGTTTGAGGCTTTAGATTTCAATTCTATTAATTCTTGATTTTTTTGTTGTAGCTGAAGTTTCAAGTTACAAATAGTGAGTTGATGCTTTACTCAAGTAGCACTTCCTCAAGTTCAAATGGTTTAGTCAAAAAATCAGCACCACCAACTTGAAACCCTTTCTTTCTATCTAAGCCTCTTGCTAGGGCGCTCAAGAAAATCACAGGTATTTCCTTGGTTGTGGAATTACGTTTAAATTGCTGACAAAGTTGATAACCATCGACTTCTGGCATTAAAATATCGAGAAGAATTAAATCTGGTGGTTGTATTTCTAACGTTTTTAAAGCAATATATGCATTTACAGCCTGTCTTACTTTATAGCCCTGAGATTCTAGTATTGTAGATAACAGACGTAAATTATCAGGTTCATCATCAACAATCAGAATATCTGCTTTAAACCGTGGAATTTCGTATTCAAATAACATACCCTATAAAAATATAACTAAGTAAGTCAGGGTATAATATTTTCAATATAAAATAAATATATCGGAATACATAAAACAAAATTAATCATCAGTTTGGTATCGAGCCGAAGAGAATGGGGCATGAAAAAATTTACTCATAAGAAAATCTCGGTAGTTTGGAAACTCAGACTTTTTAAAGCTGAGAGGAAAAACGCCCGAAACAGCGAATTTA
>JBCBQE010000339.1:0-6997 GCA_039820385.1 Cyanobacteria bacterium J06635_10 | reverse complement strand
TCAGATTCCGAATTACTCTTAAGCGTTCTTTCAATTAATGTTAAATGCTTCTGATTCTTTGTGTTTCCCAGATTTGAAGTTTGACTATTTATGTTTTGATTAGGGATGGTATTTAGCATGTTTTTTTTGTGTATTGAGTTAACAATTTTTATTTTCAGATTGAAACTCAAGGACAGTGAAGATTTAATTCCATATTTAAACCTTTCCTTGGAGTTCGGAGGCTAAATGTTGCGCCAGAGATTCAATTGTTGGGTAATCATAAAGAAGTGTAGGTTCGAGTTCGCGCTCTAACCATTCTTCTAAATCCCCGGTGATTCCAACAGCTGCACTCGAATCCAGACCATAATCATTAAACTCCAAGGTGATATCGACCTCCACAGGTTCAATTTCTAACATTTCAGCCAGATAGGAAACTAACCAAGCTTGAATTGTTGCTGCACTTACAGATTCAGATGCAGCAGCTATATGACCATTTTCACTGTTAGTTAATGAATTTATTAGCATATGAGTAACTTGAAGATTTTGAGTTTCCATTGTTTAAAAATTATCCATAATTTTTGATGCAATTGTCATCAAAGGTTCAACTGGTGTTGTTTTATCTAAGTATATTGACATAGGTTTTTCTCGTATTCTGCGGAATTTAATACATCCAAAGTTCCATTAATAAATTTAGCTCGACAACGATGACGCTGAATCTTGCCACTAGAAGTTTTAGGGATAGCCCCAGGTTTGAGCAGTGCTACATCATAAACCTGTAGTTCGTGACTAGATGCTACTCCTCGACGAATATGTTTTACCACCTCATCTATATCTAGCTTTCGCAGGTAACTGCGCTCCACTTCTTGAACAATTACCAATCGCTCTTGAGCCTTGCTCTCTATTACAAAAGCAGCTCCACAACTAGCCCTGAGTGACTGATGAGTTTGCTCCACTGTCAATTCAATATCTTGGGGGTAATGATTGCGACCGCGAATGATAATAATATCTTTGAGGCGACCTGTAACAAATAATTCCCCATCTTGTAAAAATCCCAAGTCTCCAGTCCGCAGAAATGGACCGCAACCTGTATCTGCCAAGTAGGCATTAAAAGTCTGTTCAGTTTCCTGTACTCTTCTCCAATAGCCCTGAGCTATACTGGCACCCGATACCCAAATCTCCCCTACTTGATTCTCAAGACACAACCTTAAGGATTCTGGATCAACAATTGCAATTTTTTGGTCCAACCATGCTTTTCCGCAACTAACAAGCTTATGTACACCTAAAGCCGAACTAGAGGTAGGTATCACTGTATTTTGCTCTAACGCCTTCCCTTCCACCGAACAAATATGTGGTGGCTCTGTTTTCAACCCCCCAGACACAAATAAAGTTGCTTCAGCCATACCATAGCATGGGTAAAAAGCCTCTTTCCGGAAGCCACAGGAGCTAAACATAGCCGCAAACTGTTCTAGAGTCTCGCCACGAATTGGTTCCGCTCCTGTAAAAGCAACCTCCCAACTGCTCAAGTCTAGAGTCGCTAACTGCTCTGGCTTAACCTTGCGAAGGCATAGATCGTAAGCAAAATTCGGTCCACCGCTAGTTGTAGCTTTATAGTGGGAAATTGCTTGCAGCCAGCGAATGGGTTTTTGCAGAAAAGCCAGGGGTGAGAGCAGAATACTGGGTATCCCCAAATATAACGGCTGCAATACGTTTCCAATCAGTCCCATATCGTGAAAAAGAGGCAACCAACCGACACCAATAGTTTGTTCGCTATGTCCGAAGGCTTGCTTAATCATCCGCACATTGTGCAATAAGTTACCATGACTAACCATGACTCCCTTCGGCGTTCCAGTAGAACCGGAAGTATACTGGATAAAGGCTAAACTATTGCTGTTTACGGTTGTGTAGGACCACTTTAACTCAGAGGCAGCATCAAGGCGATCGGTAGCAATTAAGTGCAACCCAGTTATTTCTGAATTTTCACCAAAGCGAGTTTTCAAATCTACCAATAGGGATTCAGTGGTAAGTGCTACTTTTGCGATGCTATTTCTGGCGATCGCCAACAACCTAGAAAGATTCTGGTTGCGTCTGGGTGGATAAGCAGGTACTGCTACAACACCCGCATACAAACACCCGAATATTGCAGCAATAAACTCTAAACCAGGGGGATATAGCAGCAAAGCACTTTCGACTTCTAAGCTCTGTAGCTTAGCAGCTATCTGACGCGATTGCCTATCTAATTCTTGATAAGTCAGACTAGTTGATTCGATTTCTCCATTGTCCAAAAAGGTGTAGGCTATCTTGTTTGGCTGATTTTGCGCTCGGTAGCATAGTAAGTCTATTAAAGTCCAGTTTTCCTGATTTTCCACTGATATCTCTTTGCCAAAATATCATATAAATTAAATCACATATGCTTGGCTGACTCACTTAAGTATAATTCAGTATTTTCATGTTGCCTAGAGATTTTTATCGGTAAAAAAACTTAAATTTAAATGTAAATTATATATCTTAAAATAGCCAGTTTCACCCTTGTCAAATTCAATCTGATAGATTAAACAATTTTTTACTGAAAAATCGTTGTTAACTTCTTGCGGATGGGTTTAATTCCCCACCGCTCAAAAACGAATTGGGTTGGGGTTTAAATCCCCATAGATATTCCAGCCAACTTCGCCCCTTCGGCTCTTCCGCTCAAACCTTCGTTTTAATAATTGGCGTACCCGAAGGAGGAAGTTGTTCGGCCTCCGCCTCCCTGTCCAAAGTCCCTCGGAAAAATTGAAAGGTTTTTATCGGTAATGCCATAGTACTTAACCCCTTCATTGCCTAGAGGTGGGAGGAGTAAGTAAGTACTCCTCTTTCCCAAATCCTTTGCAATAAAGGGGTTAGTAGTAGTAGTTACAAGTATTTACTTAGCAGCCTTCGATAGCTGACGTTGAACTTCTTTTATTGCTCTATATGCATTCACCAAACCGTTACCAAAGAAGTATTGCTCAACAGAAACTTCAGAGGGAACTTTACCCGATAACACTAGAAGTGTGTACAACTCTTTTTCTGCATCAGAGAGAGTAAGTCCATCATAAACTGCTGTCTGTTTGAGGATGGAAATAATCTGTTCTCGGCTTAAAATTCGTTGTGGATCTTCTCCCTTCATTAGTGCTATAATCCCCGCGACAATTGGAGAAGCGAAGGAAGTTCCTTCCACTCGGATATATTTACCTACAGTATCGAGGTTTGTACCCCAAGGAGTTTTGGGTTTAAGGTTAATTCCTTGCCAAAACTCATTTATTCCCGTACCTCCAGTAGTCAAAATCCCACCCCGAAACTCACTACCGCCACCATTATCTCCACCGGGAGCTACCACCGTTAAACCCTTACCAAAGTTGCTGTAAGGTGCGCGATTTCCCTTAATGTTAATCCCACCAACTGCAATCACTCCCTTAATCGCAGCAGGAAAACTAACTTCCAAATTAGTGTCATTTCCAGCAGCAGCAACGATCGCTAAATTGGGCTTTTTGCGATGGGCGCGGATAATCGCATTTTTAATCTCTGAACTTGGTAAATAACCACCCAAGCTGATATTGATGATATCCGCACCTCTAGCTACTGCATAGTCTATTCCTTCTACAACGTGAGAGAAACTGCATCCTAGTTTACAGACGCTAACAGGTAAAATTTTTGCCTTGGGAGCCACTCCAGCTATTCCCCATGGTACTTGGGAGCGTGCCGCGATTATCCCACTTACCCAAGTACCGTGAAAAAAGCCAGCTATGTCTTTGCGGATTTTGTCACGTAATTTTTGAGCAACTTGTTTTCTAGTATAGAGAGGATTCTTGTTCTTTATACTTAAGGCATAATACTTATATTTTTCTAGTAGTGGATCGTCAGATAAACTAAAAGTATCTTGGAATATGGGACGGAGTTTGGCGATTTCTTTTTTACTTATGCGAGTATCTGCATCATCATTAACAAAATCCCAACCGTGCTTTTCATCTTTGAGCTTGTCTTTGACTTCCTCATCTACTGTATAAATATTATTAATTAAGTCTGGATGATTCCACTGAATAAAATCATCTAAAACTGCAACCAAAACTCCTTTCCCAGCTTTGGAATTCTGCCAAGCCTCTGTAGCGCGAATATCAGTACGCGGTAGAGACAATTCAGACTTTTCATACAGACGCTCCCTCAAACATTTATCCACATTCAAGGCAAATTTAGTCAAACAAACTCTTAAAGGATTGCTGTTGAGATGCCATTGTCGATCGAGTAGATTAGTTTGAAAGCCGTTTTTTTTTTCAACTTGCTTCGAGTAGGGTGACTTTATCAGCTCCTTCGGCTTTTGAAAAAAGTCAGTATTCCGTAACTGAATAAAATTAGGTGTTGCCGATTTTACTCCTTGAGCTTGATGAAGTTGATTGGCAACTTTGAGAATACTTGTTCCCGATGCAGTTTTGGATTTAACTACATAGCGATTTGTACTGAAGCGTAGAGGGCGGATAATTTCTAAGTTATGTTGCTGTAAAATTATCTGCTTCTGGCTTAGCAAAAGTTGCTCGTCAAAACTGACAAGAATCTCGTTTGGCAGTATTACTTCTTCAGTATATTCGCGCCTAGAAAGTACGGGTAAAGTACTATCTACATAAGCTTTTTGATTTAAACGCAAATGCATTATGGCAGAATTATCCCTATCGGAACCTAATTTCATCAACGCATGATGCTTGCCCAAAGGTTCAACTTCTAGCTTTAATGGATTTTGATTGCGACGAAAATCTTGTTGAAGTTTCAAATACAATGGTAAAGAAGTACTTTGTGTAGCTTGTGGCTTAAAAGCGACAGCAATAATATCATTTCTTTGTTTCAGAGGAATTTTTTTGCCGTCATAAGTATAAAATAGTTCGCTTTGTTTTTCTGACTGTTTTAGAATTAGAGTTTCCGCTCTCGAATGAGAAACGCCTGTTAGCACCCATAAACCGCTCGTCAAGAGAATACCGGACAACAAACGCTTCATAGTACGGGTACCTCGCAGATGGGTTTTTAATTTCAAGGGTTTAGTAATAAAAGCTACTTGTATTTTTAAGATAACCTATGTACTGAGATAATGTCTGCTGCAAAAAACACAACCAGTCTGATATTTGATTTGATTCGATCAATAGATACAGGACTAAGGCTGCGTGTCACAAAACTCGCGTGGTGCCGTACACTGATTGCCTTATTACTGCCTTAAAAATCAGTCAGTGTACAAGCACCCTACAAAAAAATATGCCAGTTGCGTAAGTCCTAAGATAATCGGGGTAATTTTAACAACTTATCAATTAAAGACTTTTTTTTTTAAATAAAGACTTTTAAATCTAATAAAATCAAAAGATAACGGTTTTTAGGATTTGATACATACATTATTAAAGGAAAATATTATAATGAAGGGAACAAGGGAATTAACTTTACCAAAAGCATGTATTCTCCGCAAAGCTACATCTGAAGATACTTCATCAATTCGCTGGCTAGTATTTCAAGCAAAACTTGACCCTACTCAATTACGATGGCAGCAATTTTGGGTAATTGAATGTGACAATGATATTATAGCTTGCGGACAGTTACGTAATTTTATAGAAGCTCAAGAACTTGGTAGTTTAGTTGTGACAAAAAAATGGAGAAATCGCAGCTTAGGAACTGCGATCGCACAACATTTAATTGAACAAGCAACTCAACCATTGTATTTAGAATGTCTGGGTAAAAAATTAGTTAATTACTATACAAAACTTGGTTTTGTAACAATTGATTTTCAAGATTTACCACCATCTCTCAAAAGTAAATTTAAACTATCTCAATTAGGTAAAAAAATCATTGGAGTTCCTGTCACTTTTATGAAACATGAAATCCGCTAGCAGTCACATTACATTTATTCCCCTCCCCGCTTGCGGGGAGGGGTTAGGGGAGGGGTTTGTGGGGTTACTGCGTTTCTAAACTACCGCTACCTTGCAACAAATCATTAGTAGCATTAACAACTAACTGTGCAGCACCAGTGAAAAAATCACGGTCAATATTCTCAGGAATATCGCTTGGTTGGTGGTAATAAGAACTACGTAAATTTGCTGTATCAGTTACTAACAAAGCTCCTATTCCTTGAAGCCAAAATGGAGCATGATCGCTACGTAAAACATCAGGTGTCAGCACGCCTTTGAGGGGAACTGGTAAAGTAAATACTGATGGTAATTTAGAATTATCTTTTACATTGACTTTTTGAAAAGTGTTAATTAATGGTAAATGTTCCGTATCACCTACCACAGCTAAAAAATCACCTTTGTCACTGGTTGGAGTTATAGGAAAACCGGGAGGAGTTTTTTGACAACCAGGTATATAGCAAGCATAACCTACCATGTCCATTACAATTACACCACGCAAATTTTTCAAACGCGCTGTATTGCTTACAAAAGCGCGACTGCCTAACAAACCAGCTTCTTCTTTGTCGAAAAAAGCTAATTGCAAAGTACGTGGAGTCTCTTGAGAATTAAAAAGTCGAGCAATTTCCAACAATACAGCAACACCGCTAGCATTATCATCAGCACCAGGAGACTTCAAAACGGTATCGTAATGCGCTGCCAGTAAAATTGCTCCTGCTTCGCTATTACTTCCCGGTTTTTCTGCAAACACATTAACACCTCTTTGAAACTGTTCTAAAGAAGGTTTCCAACCCAACTTTTTTAGTTCCCTAATAATGTAATTGCGGGTACGTCTGCGTTCGGAAGTTGTAAAACGCTGAAAACTCAACTTTTCGACATCAGCAAATAATCTTTCTGGAGAAACTTGAGGATTTTTAATTTGTATTTTTGCTATTTGAGATTCTTCTTGAGGTGTAGTAGATTCTATTTGAATACTATTAATCACAGTCGTTTCTTCAGATTGATTCAAAAAAATATTACCGAATAATACCGTGACTGCAACACCTATTACCATCAATAGCAATAATCCGATAGATTTTTTCATACATTCTTGTTAATTGTTAGTGGCTAATTATTAATTACTCATACCA
>JBCBQE010000338.1:0-7032 GCA_039820385.1 Cyanobacteria bacterium J06635_10 | reverse complement strand
ATGAAACCTGTGTAGAGACGTAACACTGTTACGTCTCCTGCAATGTGAAATCATAATTTCATATTACGATTGTGCAATGCCAAAGTTTCTTATAAATACGAAATAAAGCATGTACCTTCATAAAAATTATGTAATATCAGATATGTAAACCTCCAAGCTTATTCTTGAGATATCATACTAAATTCCTCCCAGATAAGCGGGAGAGTTGAAGAACCCACCCCGAACAGCATAACGTCGGTACACCCCAAGCTTCAATAGCTTAGTCCGGTTTGCTTTGGGTTAATCTGGGAGGAAATACTACGCCTCGCGCCTCCAAAGTGGATATTACAGGGTAAACCTGTAATAAGAATGAGATATGTAAACGTTTATGAATTTATTTGACTAATTCTCGAACGTTTCTGTTAGTTGTGTGGAAGGGGAGGCCCCCTTAATGACTAATTGATGACCAACTTGATTTTTAGTCGTCGTATACTCTGCACTCATCAGCATCAGGGTTTTCATCACAGTACTTCTCTAAAGAGTTTTTGGGCTTAGATTGACGCTGGTGAGAAGCTTCAGCTTGTAATTCTTCTACTGCATCCCAAGCAGCAGCGCACTCGGCGGAGTTTGTACCTTCAGTATCGCAAACAGTGCGAGCTTCTTGGAGTTCTTCTTGGATTTTGTCTTGGATGTCGCTCATAGTTTCTGTTGTGTTAATTGTGCTTAATACAAGTATAGAAAAAATTCGGCTTTCGTCACTTTGATGGGGTTAACCATTCTAGCGACTAGGCACGTAAGTAAACCTGATGTAGTAAAACGGCATTATCAAGATACAGCAAATATTCTTGTATATAGAGTATTCAACCTAAACTTTTAAGATTTTTACCGTCATTTTCACCCCCAATAAGCGAGATGTAACTATTACAGAGGTCGCGAGAATGAAAGCCCACGGTTTTTAACTTCTTGCGGATGGGTTTAATTCCCCACCGCTCAAAGGTGAACGAATTGGGTTGGGGTCGCTCATCCCCATCCCAATTCCAACCAACTTCGGCTCTTCCTTCGTTTAATCGTGGGATGAAATATGTCCGAAGGACACGCCCTCGCGCAGAGCGCACGCCTTCGCGTTCGCGAACGAGTATGCACCTTTATAGCACCCATAAAAGATTTTTTAGGAGAAAAAATCTTTTATGGGAACCCTGTGGTGCCTTCATTCATTGCATTCGAGGCTAGTTGTTCGATAACTTCACAAGGAAACACGCGGTAAGCGGGAAGCCCAACGTATGCCCGACTTGGGAGGGAAGCGACATTCGCTTCATTTATTCGCCGTGTTCTTTAAGCCTATCCGTGATGTGGGTCTTCAATGTACTTTTTAATTACATCACTGCAAACGTTGCCAGCAGTGCTTATAAAATAGCTGTTTGTCCATAGTGAAGGGAGTTTCTTAAGGTTCGGAAACTCCCTTCTTAAATAGCAGCTAGAACGACCTTTAAAGGCTTTAACTACTAGGTGTGGCGTATCAGTAGGTTTTACACTAATAAATAAATGTATATGGTCTGGTGCGACTTCTAAAGCTAAAATATCCCATTCTTTTTCTATTGCTAACTCTGCAAATATCTGCCTTAATCTTGTCGCTACGTCCCCTATTAAAACTTTTTTCCTTCGCTTCGGTATCCAAACGAAATGGTAATTAACCAAGAATTTAACGTGGTTGTGTGTCTTGTATTCGTTAACAGCTAACATAATAATTTGTTTTTTGATCAGTACCTATTGACAAATACTAATTTAGTAGATTACTGTATATATGTCAACACAAGTTAGTTAGGTCGTTCGCGTAGCGTCTCCGCAGGAGATACTAATGGGTAAAGCAAAAAAGATTAAGAAACAGATGGGTGTTCAGCAAATATTACTGCACACAGATAAAGAGACTGAAGCGTTATTACAGTACCTTTGTCAACAAGCAGGTAAGCTCTATAATTGCGGTATTTATTTTGCTCGTCAGACTTTTTTTAAAACTGGAAAGCTTTTAACAGGGAAGTTTGACCTAGACTTTGAGCCTACTGTTTCCAAAACCATTTTGGCTCAATCAATGCCTTCAACTCCAATGCAGCAAACGAATACGGTCTGTGGTAGAGGCGTTCAAGTCTTACCGGGAATTGAGAGCTAAATACAAACAAGGCGAACTACATTTCAAGCCAAAGCCACCTAACTACTTAAAAGGTTCAAAACTATTCAAAGTAGCCTATCCTAACTCTGGCGGACAGAAACCGAAATTGATTGATGGTCAGTTAAGATTTTCTCTTGGATTAACTGTTAAACGGTGGTTTGGTGTAGGTGAATTTTTTCTACCAATGCCCTCAAACCTTGATTATAGCAAGGTCAAAGAATTTACTATTCTTCCTAAAAACGGCGCATATTATCTTGAATGTAGCTACGAGTTAACACCGCAAGCAGCTAATTTAGACTTTGAGCAAGCCCTGTCTATCGACTTAGGAACAGCCGATAATTTAGCAGCTTGCGTAGATACTTTGGGTAACTCTTTCTTAGTAGATGCCCGCCACATGAAAGCGATGAACCAACTGTGGAATAAGAAAGTAGCTACCTACAAAGAAAATAAACCACAAGGCTTTTGGAACGAATGGCTTGACCGAGTGACCAGGAAGCGTAACCACCAATTAAGAGACGGCATTAACAAAGCTGCAAAGCTAATTGTTGACCATTGCTTGAAGCACGGCATTGGCAATTTGGTAATAGGGTGGAACGAAAGCTTTAAAGTTAATGCCGACATGGGGCGGATTAACAATCAAAAATTTGTTCAGATGCCCCTCGGTAAGCTAAAAGATAGATTAGAACAACTTTGTAAACTACACGGGATTAAGTTTACAGAGACAGAAGAGGCATACACTCTTCTTATCTAGCTACCTAGATGGAGACTCCCTGCCCAAATACCGGGAAAAGCCAGAAGGGTGGAAAGCATCAGGTAATAGGACTAGACGCGGTTTGTATCGTACATAAGAAAGGATATTTGGTAAACGCGGATCTGAACGGTTCAGCAAACATAATGCGTAAAGTAAGCAGGAAATTAGGCTTAGACCTAAGTAGACTGTGTAGGCGGACTTTGACAACCGCAGCTAGAGTCAAGCTATGGCACGGGTCGAGCAAGACCCCTCTGTGTAGGACTTCTCTGTAAGCAAAAGAATCCCAGTATTTTAGCTTATGGGAATGCTGGGAGTGTCAAACCGAGACGCATCACGCTCAACTACTGTAAGATGCAATTAATGCTTTCCCCAGATATAAGAGTAAAAAGTATTAGCCTCAAAACATCAAAATATAAAAAGTGTAGAATTCATGGCAGACCAAATGCAGTGGACAAACGCCTTGTCAACCCATCCTTCTTTGGAGGCAGCGATTTCGGAAGTCGTTGAAGTTGCTACAGGGAAGTTATCGACTTCATCTAATTTAGGAATCGCATTCATCTCGTCTGCTTTTACAAGTGAGTACTCCCGATTTTTGCCTTTGCTCAGACAGCAATTAGATGTACCGGTGCTAATTGGCTGTAGTGGTTGTGGTGTCGTTGGTACAAATAGTTGGGGAGAAGCTCAAGAATTAGAAGCTCAAGCGGCTTTATCGCTGACTTTAGCCTATTTACCAGATGTAAATATTCATCCCTTCCATATTCAAGCCGATCAATTGCCCGATTTAGATAGTTCCCCCAATGCTTGGATGGATTTGATCGGTGTACCACCTTCCCCTACACCTCAATTTATTTTGCTTTCCAGCAATTTCTCGGGCGGTATCAATGACTTATTAAAAGGTTTGGACTTTGCTTATCCGGGTTCTGTCACCGTTGGAGGCCAAGCTAGTGGTGGAATGGGAAATTCTATCGCCCTATTCTACAATGACAAGCTCTACACAGAGGGTACCGTAGGGGTAGCATTAACAGGCAATATTTCTTTAGATACCATCGTCGCTCAAGGTTGTCGTCCAATTGGAACACCCTATCAGATTAACAAGTGCGATCGCAATATAATTTTAGAGCTTGAGGAGCAAGTTCCATTAATTTTATTGCGCGATTTGATTGCTAATTTAAGCGAATCAGAAAAAATCCTTGCTCAACACTCATTGTCTGTGGGTGTGGCCATGAATGAATTTAAACAAAATTTACAGCCGGGAGACTTCTTAATTCGTAATATCTTGGGAGTAGATCCAACCCTAGGTGCGATCGCTGTTGGTGACTACCTACGCCCCGGACAGCGTATACAATTCCACCTCCGTGATGCTCAAACTTCCGCCCAAGATTTAGAATTTTTGCTCAACAAGTATCAAAAAGAACTTGCATCTGAATCATCTCCTTGCTACGGTGCTTTAATTTTTTCCTGCTTGGGCAGAGGGGAAGGACTCTACCAAAAACCGAACTTTGATTCCGCATTATTTCAGCGTTATATCAAAGATATACCATTAGGAGGATTCTTCTGCGGCGGTGAAATTGGCCCCATTGGCGGTAGTACTTTTCTCCACGGTTACACCTCCGTTTTTGCTATTTGTCGCCAAAATGGGAATGGGGAATAGGGAATGGGGCATAGAAGTTATAAGCACAGAAGCTCAAATTTCTATGCCCTCTGCTTTCCCTAAAGCAATAATGTTGCATGGTTATCAATGAATGCAGGATTACCATCGGCAGTAATTGCGCCATATTGCTCAAAGTGGTGACGTACTTTTTCGGGAAATTCGGGAAATTCAAGTAACTTATCTCCAGCAGCAATATTTGCCCAGAAGTTTCGCAATGTCGGAGCTAATTTTTCAGCTTTTTCTTGGGTGAGGCTCAATGGAGGTAAAGTCAGCAATTTAACTATGAACGGAAAACTGCGATCGCTCATCCATTGCTGCGAACTTTGCTGTAAGTTGGGGAAGTTCGGTACTGATTCTATTTTGTAAGACGATACTTGTAACTTACCTTGACCGTATTTATCCTGATGATAATCTAATAATCGATAAGGGTGGGGATAACTTACTAAAGAACCTGTAGTGATATCATATACATTTTCTTCATAAGCTATATCTTGGATATGTAAGTGTCCGGTAAAAACTAACTGAACTTTGTAACGTCGGAGAATTTGTAGTAGTTCCGGTGCATTATCTAGCATATAGCGGTTTGCCATTGGGTGACGCGCTTGATTGGGCAAATGCTCGACTACGTTGTGATGAACCATCACCAAAATTAATTCATCGCTCGCTGCTGCTAAAACCTTTTCTAACCAATGCAGCTGCTCGCCATCCAAGCGCCCTATCTGCTTACCTTCCGAGTCAAAGTTATTAGAATTAAGAGCAATTAATCTAACTTTAGGCAATAATTCACAGGTATAGTAAAGCTGTTGCGTATCTTTGTAACCAAATTTACGGTAAAACTGCGGGAAATCCTTGAAAGCTATCGATTGCTCGTTGGCATTCAGAACGGGAACATCATGATTACCTGGTATAACAAAAGTCGGAAAAGGTAATTTTGCTAAACGCTCTTGCAACCAAGTATGATTTTCTGGCTCACCGTGTTGAGTTAAATCTCCCGGTAACAATAGAAAATCTAAATTTAGTTGTGTCAAATGTTCTAATACACTTTCAAAAGCCGGGATACTAACTTCTACTAAGTGAAAGCGACTGGGATGATCCCAGATAGTATGGGGAAGTGCAACGTGTAAATCGCTAGCGATCGCAAAACGAAAATTTCGACTCATTTACCTTATAAATTTTATATGAGGGTGTAAAATAACTATGAATGAAATAGAGTATAACCCTTGCTCAGCCATGTGGCATCAGAATGTTATTATTTAAGATTTGTAAATTATTCACAACATCAACCTTACCATTAGTGACTGCTGTAATGGTTGAAAATAAACCCTAAAGCATAGAAAGGAGAAAAATTACAAATTGATAGTGCATTATATATCTCAATAAATAATCTTCTCCATGGATTAATCGAATATAAGATTTAACATTAAGATTAGGCTTCCTTACTTATATCTTTCCAAACATCCAGATAATCTGGATTAAACGAAGGTTTGAGCGGAAGAGCCGAAGTGCCGAAGTTGTTTGGAATATCTATGGGGATTTAAACCCCAACCCAATTCTTTCACCTTTGAGCGGTGGGGAATTAAACCCATATGTTTAAGTTAAATTTTCTAAAAATATTTTCTACTTTAGTTCTATCTTGCTTTATATTAAAAAACTCCAGTTTGTCGATCAATCGCAGCGACTGTTGCACTTGTTTGATAAAATTCAACGATCGCTAGTAGTAAAGTGATTAAATTTGTAGCGCAAATTTTCGGCTTTGAGTTTTCGCTGGTATGCCAAATCTCAGAAAATGCTTTTCCTTCATAACCAAATGCCTCTTAATACCCAAAAACATAATACAATTCTTTCCCATTACCATAAAAAAGAGCTTGACCTAGTTGTTGATTTTGTGAACAAATCTGTACAATAATAGACAACCAAGACTCGATTGTACTTTATGAATTATAAACCTCACGAATTCGCGAAGATAGTCGGGGTTTCCGTGAAAACCTTACAGAGGTGGGATTATAGCGGAAAGCTGCCCGCAAAACGTACTCCTTCTAATTACAGATATTACACTGACGATGATTTGAGAATAGCCTTGGTAGAAAAACCACGACCAAAAGTCAGAAAGATCGTGGTTTATTGTCGCGTATCTTCAAGCAATCAACAACCGGAATTAAAAAATCAAGTAAAAGCTATGGAAGAATTTGCAAATAATTGTGGATATTCCGTATCTGATACTATTTCAGAAATAGGAGGAGGTCTTAATTTTAAAAGAAAGAAATTTATCGAGATGATAATTTCTATGCTCAAAGGGGAAATTGAAGTGATTATTGTTGCACATAAAGACCGCTTGTGTCGATTTGCCTTTGATTTTGTGGACAATTGATATTAAATCATCACACAATTCAGCTTGGGATGATAAATGACTTTGGTTTGCTACTATAATTCTGCAATCTGAATACTTTGCTAACTGCTCCACAAAATCAAAGGCAAATCGACACAAGC
>JBCBQE010000337.1:0-7056 GCA_039820385.1 Cyanobacteria bacterium J06635_10 | reverse complement strand
CGAATTTTTTCTGGGCGGTTCGAGCCATTCCCTCTTCATCGATACAGCCGATGACAACCCCTGCGCCATATTCCTTCGCCAATTCCAACACTTTAAAAAATCGTTCCTCCCCATCTTCATAATTGGTGGAATTGAGCAAACATTTGCCCCCAGCAACCTTGAGACCCGCTTCCATTTTTGTCCACTCGGTGGAGTCGAGCATCAGTGGGAGCGTCGCATGCTTTACCAGTCGCGATACTAGTTCTCGCATATCCCGTTCTCCATCACGCCCGACGTAATCCACGTTTACGTCCAGCATATGTGCGCCTTCCTTGACCTGGGATTTAGCGATCGCCAATAACCCATCCCAATCATCTTCATTCAACAGGGTGCGAACTTTTTTAGAACCACTCGCATTTAATCGCTCGCCAACGATTAAAAAAGAATTATCCTGCTCATAGGTTTGGGCGGAATAAATGGAAGCTGCTGCTGGCGTATAGGAGAGGGGTTCTCGAATTTCCCCTACAGTATTTTTTCGCACCGAACGCTCTTTTAGTGGGGTCGTATCGACTGCATCGGCTAAAGCTTTAATATGTGCTGGGCGCGTACCGCAGCAACCACCGACAATCTGAACTCCATGTTCCGCAATGAACCCTGTCATGGCAGTTGTATATTCTTCGGGGGTCATTTTATAAACCGCCTGACCGCCAACATTTTCTGGTAGTCCCGCATTGGGAATACAGGAAATGGGGAATGGTGAATTTTCTGACAGATACTTGATATGAGAAGTCATCAAATCGGGACCCGTCGCACAATTTAGCCCCAAAATATCAATGGGGAAGGGTTCCATAATTGCCAGCACCCCAGAGATATCCGTCCCCACCAACATGGTTCCCTGGATTTCCATGGTCACGGACACCATTAAAGGGATTCGTGAGCCTTTTTTCGCAAATACCGCCTCAAATGCACTCAGTGCCGCCTTAATTTGCAGGACATCTTGACAGGTTTCCACAATGAAGAGATCGGCTCCCCCGTCATAGAGACCTTCTGCTTGCACCATGAAGCTCGCTCTTAATTCATCATAGGTAATATGACCGAGGGTGGGTAGCTTGGTACCTGGACCGATGGAACCTGCGACAAATCTTGGTTTTTCGGGAGTCGTAAACTCATCAGCACAACTGCGCGCCAACTCTGCCGCTTTTCTACTTATCTCGTAGGCGCGATCGGCTAGATCGTACTCTGCGAGGACTAAGGGGCTAGATCCAAAGCTATCGCTCTCGATCACATCTGCCCCCGCTGCGAGAAAATCACGATGAACCTTCGCCACTGCCTCTGGCTTCGTGATGACTAAATATTCATTACAACCTTCATATTCCGCTCCACCAAAATCCTCGGCGGTCAAGTTTTGGGATTGGATGTTAGTTCCCATTGCCCCATCAAAGATTATCACTGGACGATCTGGACTCTGGAGCCGTTGGGTAAATGAACTATTTAGCTGAGGTTTCGGAGCTTCAGTACTTAGCATAGGAGTAATGGGTATAGCGGGTCTAGGCTCTCTCTTGCAACCAATAAACCTTAAAGCAAGTCAGGTCGAAAGGCTGAGGAGGATAATTTTGGTAATGGTAATCATTCTCATAATAGCACGAGAATACCTCATATAGGGTAGTTATACCAATTCAAATAATGTTTGCGACACATAAATTAAATTACTCGTAGGGGTTTAGCACTGCTAAACCCCTACCCATCTGTCGCATTCTTTTTTTAAATTGGTATTATATAGAAAACGTCAGTTTGACACTCCCCGGTCTAAAGACGCGGGGATTCTTGGTTCGCAGACTCACCATTAGACAGCAGGTTTGCAAGGAAGTCTGCCGTGGGGAGGCTCCCCACGGCGAGCTTCCCCACCAACCGCCTGCTTAGGGTAAATCTCCCCAAGCGTAAGTTCCCGTATGCCCTACGGTACCCAGTCCGATTCTCAAAATGTTAATGCTGGCGTTTACGTCCCTATCTTCTATATACCCACTGCGGAGGACAAACATGAGTTCTAGTAGATAGAGACTTTTTAACTTTTTCGCCACAGCTTGAACAATTTTGGCTCGTGTTGTGGGGAGGTACAGCAACCGTTACCTTTTCATACTTATGACCAAAATATTCTAACCATGCTCGAAAAATTGACCAACCAGCATCACTGATTGACTTAGCGGTTCGGACGATTTCTTACCATATTCGCAACTTTTAAGTCGTCAACGTAGGCTACCAAATCGTTAGATTGAATTACGCAGTATGCAACACCCTTGCAATACTCTTTACGCTGCCTACTTACTCTTAAATGTTTACGAGCATATCGATTCCTAGCTTTGTGGTAGTTGTTAGATTGCGGCTTTTTACGCGAAGCTCGCCGGACAGAATCTTCTGTCCGGCAGACTTCGCCTTTTACAAACTTCTTGGACTTTTTGCGATTAGCACGGTTTAATTGTTTTTCTGATTTACGGTAAAACTGCGGAGACTTTTCGATTAAGACATACACTTGCCTTCTTTGTGTTACAAAAGGCAGCAGACTGACAATTACCATCCGTACACAATGGGTTCCCACCAGTATCAATTTGCGGTCAACACGGTCAGCAAAAGCCCCTGCCAAAGGAGACAGCAAGACAAAGGCAGTAATCCGCAACGTCAATGCCAAAGCAAGTACAACCGCGCTATTATCTCCTGCTAACTCAAAAGCCAGCAGAGCCAAACCTACCCAAGGACGGTGCGTCTCCTAATAAATTAGCAGTTTGAGCCGCATAAAGCCTCGCAAATACAGGATTTTTCAAACTGTCAAAGAAATGAAGCTTTCAATCATGCTCGCCTTGTGTGTTTATTAAAACTAATTTATCCCTGTTTGACAAAGGTATATCTTTATAAACGGTGGAGTTTTTTCCCAATCGGAGTTAGGGATTTCAATTCCATAGTCAAAAAAATGATTTGTTGTCATTGTACTAATATTCAGAAGGTAGATGTTCTTAAAAAGACTTAGACTTAAGTGTAAATACTTTCATCTTGCCTCAGACTTGTGTATATTAGCATTAATACAAGAATGATAATCATTATTATATATCTTGGGATGCAGCCGGGATACCTATATATATTTTGGGATAGGTTGTAAACAAATATTGCAAAAACCAATTTTGCGATTTACTGTCCTTGCCCAAAAAGGATGGACGGACGTTCAAATCCAGATTCTAGACAAGAAACTATCTCTTAAAACCGATCGTTATTCTGACTCGTTAGAATTAAACGATGCTTCAAATTGTCCAGAATAAACGACCAACCCAAGCCAGAATTAAGGTAAAGCCGATCGCGGCGATCGCTTGTGTTAGCATCAATCTCAAAGCAAATTTGGGTGATTGCTCACGAGCGATTGTCAGTGCTGTCACCAGACAAGGTAACAGTACCCCGGCCAGATAAACACTTGTGAGGATTTGCACAGGGGACAATACACTGACCGTATTGGGTTGAGCAAATAGTAGTAGCCCGTCTTTGCGAACTGATGCGAGAATCACAGGTAATGCTGCTTCCGGTGGCAGCCGAAACAAACCCATTATTGGATCGATCAACCGACTCAAATCATTCAAAACACCCAACCAATCCAAGACAGAGGCAATCAACGCGATTGCCAAAAAGATGGGAATAGCATTGGTGAAGAACTGGTTGAGGGTTCCCTTTGTTTCGCGCCAAATGGCTGACCATTGAGGAACTTCCAGGAAAGTGCGATGTTCAATCATCAGCCGGTTTTGGGGAGAACGAGCCGATTTTGGCGCAATCAAGCGCGTATAAATCAACGTTGTAATCGTCAGGTAGACCAGGTAAGGAATCACCAGGTAGGGCAAGTTTGCCGCACTGAATACCCCCAATGTGGCACCAAACTGGTAAGAACAGGCGGAACCAAAGGCGATAGCTGAAGTACAGGTTTTGCGAGAACAACTGGAGCAGGCACGGGTGCTGATAACGGCTGGCACATTACAACCAAACCCCATAATAACGCGCACCAAATCTCGTCCCGATAAGCCGAAGGGACGTAACAACGGATGCAAAGCAATGGTAATTCGTTCGACTAAACCACTGGCTTTGTAAGTACCCAGAAATAGAGCATAAAGAATGACCGTCGGCACTGCCCAGACAAACAGCAACGGTCCCATTGTTACCAAGCCATAGCGTCCAATCAAAATTTCCTTGGATAGAGATGGTAAGCCAGAGAGGGCTTCTACAGTTGGGTTGACCAATCCCTGTATGAGTGGATCAACAATCGCTGCAAACGTATTGGCAAACCAGACAGCAAGGACGGCGGGTATCAGCAGCAGGACGATCGCCAACAGCCAACCCAAACGGGGATGCTCCAGCAACGTTGGATGTGGCTCAATCCGCCATCCCAATGAAATCGGTTGCCGTTGAGTAGAAAACGCAGTGGGCTGAGAGATCGCAGTTTTAATTTCCTGGCGTTGAGTTGCGGTCAAGTTTCGAGCATCAACGGTCATCAACGGGAGATTGGCTGCCTGTTGCCAGCGGCGAATAACCTGCTGGGTAGACTCACATGGCAACACTTTATCCCAAAATGTCATTACCACAATACCTTGTTTGCCGTCCACCAGGGGCAGTAAATCTGCCAGATCCTCATCAGCATGGGTTGCTTTCACCACCAACAAGATCCTGTCACCCTTGTGTAATTGTTCTAATGCGGATCGAGTGGTTGTGGTATCAGAACGATACAAAATCCCTGGTGTATCGATAAACATCATACCGTCTCCCATGTAGCGCTCACAGGTAATTGTAGAGCCACGAAAATTGCTGCTGTAGGGCGTGCGATGGGTCACAGAGGCAATCAATTGAGATTTGCCGGTATTCTCTTTCCCAATAACAACAATTGTGCGTTGAGTAGAGGCAGTGGAGTGGGACATGGGGGAATGGGGGGTTACAATTTCCGTAAAAAAATGGGCAGGCTTATTTTAGAGAGATGCCGAACACACCACGAGTTAACTTGTTTTAAAGCCTGCCCATTTTTTAAGAGTCATCTCGGGGGGTGAGTTTAGCACAGACAGTCATCGTCGCAGCAGGAGAGATCGTCAAGAAACATCCCTTCCTGTCGGTAAACCTCAAGAGGTGTGGGGTCAATGCCGAGACGTTGGGCGATCGCATTTGCAACAACAGCAAAACGCTGGCGAAACTTGTAGATAAAGCAGAAAATGACGCTGCTGTGCCTTACAGAAGGTCCAACTACAAATAATCCAGGGGTGATGGTAGATTCGTCCTCTTCAGTTAATCCGGCATAACCTTCAGACCAATTAAACAAATGGGCAATTTGTTTCAAACTGCCCTCAAATCCCGTACAGAGAATGGGTTGGGTGGGTGACGCCCACTTGTTGTATTCGCTATAAACGGCATAGCCGCCAGGAACGGCTTTCACTTCTTCGATCTCGGCATTGCCAATCAGTTCTAGTCGCCCAGTAGAATAGGAAAAATCCATCCGCTGAAGGGTATAGGGAGATAGGGAAATACTGGGATCAGTATCGGGATTTGCCCAAATGCCAGTGCGATCTAAAACTTTGACTCGTTTACCTAATGCAACTAAGTGGGACGCAGCATCCATACCACTTTCATAGCCACCGATGATGATAAATTCATCGCCCTCTAAATGAGTCCAGGATGCAATCTGGGAGTTATGGCGACACAAATCTGCACCCGGAAAAGCATTCAAATTAGGGTATTGAAATTCTCCGGCAGCCCAGATCAATAACTGAGTTTTGAGAATGCCATCGGGAACGTGAACCAGAAACCCCTGGCCTTGAGATAACGGTTCAATGTTCTGTACTTCGACATTGGTGCACACCGGAAGCTCGAAGTAATAAGCAACGTCTTCCAAATACTGAGCATATTGGTTGCCCGTTAGATGTTCTCGCTGAAAGCTAATGGCAGGGGAGGTTTTGGGGGCGATCGCGTTCAAGTCGAGATGCCCAAAGCCATGACTGGGAAAAGATGGGGTGATAAAGTGCATCTCCTGGGGCCAACGCCGGAAGGATTCTCCAATCTGATGTCGTTCCAAGATGGCAAAATTTTCTAACCCCAGATCTTTCAGGACAGCACCAACGCCAATCCCTGCTGCACCTGCACCCACGACAAGGACATCAAAAGCTTCCAGCTTTTCCATGAGGCTCAAAGACTCTTAAAATGATAACCATTATCATTGTACCGCATTCGTGAAAACTTAAGATGAAATTATGTTTATCAAGTCGTAATTATGCTTAAAATTTAAGTTACATAAAGTATTAAATTTACTTTTTTACTGAGTTATCAGCGCAAGAATAAATGATGCATTCAAAATTTAGCGGCTGCATCCTTATTTTGGCAATATTTTAAGTATCATTACTTATTGACAAAATCATAAAAGGTTTTATGGTTCATAACTCTCTACTTACGGGGTGCTTACCAAGCCCGGTATAAAATATATGTAACTCTAGATTTAAACAAATAAGGCGGAAGAATTTAAAGAGAATGTTACGAAAATTTTAGTAAGATGAAGAATTTGTTGAGAAAGAAACGTCTGAGCATAAACAATGAACAATTAATAACTAACAACTACCGTTACTTAAAAAATGGACATTTCTACCCATATGTCGATAAAACTACCCATCATCACCCGACCTTAACGGCTAGTTCGGGATTACAGCTTGGAATTTCACCAAGTTCCTTAACACTGCTGCTGTAGGGATTACAGATCTCATCAAGTCGTCCAGGTGGGGATTTAGACCCATTTCTTGAAAAGTAATTGCTAAAGTAATTAAGCATTCTGGCATAACGACGACCTTCCTCCCTCATTTTTTTCTTCTTTGCACAAAATGAAAGGTTTTCAATTACTATTGGACAACAATTATTATCCGCTAAGTCCAATAATTTCTTAATAACATCAGCCAACTGAGCTTCAACCTGTCCGGAGCGTCGAGAATGTAAATTAACTTTAACTTAAACATATGGGTTTAATTCCCCACCGCTCAAAGGTGAAAGAATTGGGTTGGGGTTTAAATCCCCATCCCAATTCCAAAC
>JBCBQE010000336.1:0-7060 GCA_039820385.1 Cyanobacteria bacterium J06635_10 | reverse complement strand
CGCAGTTTTAATTTATCAAAACCACCTCTGATGCGAGTCGCACTGTTGCGAACAGAAAATGATACCTATCAATTTATTTGGACTCGCCATCATATTCTTATGGATGGCTGGTGCAGTCCGATGATATTTAATGAATTACTGTTGTTGTACCAAGCTTTCAGTAAAGGTGAGGATATACAGTTACCAAAAACCTGTACTTACAGAGACTATATTAATTGGCTCAAAAAACAAGATCGATCTCAAGCCCAGGCATTTTGGCGGCAAACCCTGGAAGGTTTTACCAAGCCTACACCATTGGGAATAACAATAACAAGCAATCGTCCTGCTAACTCTAGCGAACGCTATGGAAAAGTAGAAGCTGAACTTTCAGCCGCAGCATTGCAGCAGTTACAATCTATACTGACAACTCATCGCCTCACCTTAAACACTTTAGTGCAGGGCGTTTGGGCATTACTTTTAAGCCGCTATAGTAATCAAGAAGATATCCTTTTTGGGATTACCGTTTCTGGTCGTCCTGCTGATTTATCTGGTATAGAATCTGCTATAGGACTATTTATCAATACGCTGCCCTTGCGAGTTAAAATCACTCCTCAAACATTGGTTTGGGATTGGCTACAAACTATTCAAACTTATAATCTCGAACTGCGGGATTATGAATATATTCCTAGCGGACAAGTACATCAATGGAGCGAAGTTCCAGGAGCTTTGCCTCTATATGAAAGCATATTGGTGTTTGAGAACTATCCAGTTAATTCCTCTGGCTTAGAAACTTCTGATTTCAACATTGATATTCAAGATGTTAGTACCAATGGCGCACAAACTCACTATGCTCTAACTTTGTTGGCAGCGGCGGATTCAGAATTAAGTTTTAAACTTGTTTACGACGCTCGTCGCTTTGAGAGTATTGACACAGCTAAAATTTTAGAACATTTAATAGCTTTGTTAACAACCCTTGTTAACCAACCAGAATTAAAGTTAGGCACACTGTTAGTTCAAATTCCTGCAACAGAAATTCCTCAAGTCAAACTGCTAATAGAAGAAAATCCTCAACAGCAGCAATTAGTAGCTGCACGTACTCCCATTGAAGAAGTATTGGTAGGAATCTGGACAGAAATTTTAGGGATTGAGCAAATTAGCACCACAGATAACTTTTTTGAGTTAGGAGGGCATTCCCTATTAGCAACTCAAGTCATGTCTCGCATCCGCAACAGCTTTAAACTAGAATTGCCTTTACGCTGCATATTTGAAACATCTACTATTGCTGGTTTAGCTCGACAAATTGAGACAGCAATGAATCAAGGTCAAATAGTACCGCCAATAGTACCTGTATCCCGCGATGGCGAATTACCTTTATCTTTTGCTCAAGAACGGTTGTGGTTTATCGATCAATTAGACTCAAATTCTGCTGTCTATAATACCCCTACTACTGTCTTAGTCAAGGGTGAACTTAATATAGCAGGTTTGGAACAAAGTTTAAACGAAATTGTCAAGCGGCACGAATCTTTACGAACCAATTTTAAAAGCATAGATGGGCTACCAATTCAAAAAATTGCTCCCACTCTCACGCTATCAATTCCGATTATTGACCTACAACATTTACCTGAGAATGAGCGTCAAATAGAAGCTCTCCGACTAGCAGCAGCAGAAGCCGAAGATTCCTTTAACCTAGCACAAGATCCTTTATTGAGAGTTACTCTGCTGCGATTAGCTGAACAAGAGCATATAGTTCTATTTATAACGCACCATATTATCTCCGATGCTTGGTCTATGGGGGTACTGGTACGTGAATTAACAACACTTTACGCGGCAATTACCAGAGGTGACGAGACAATATTTCTACCACCATTACCCATCCAATATGCCGACTTTGCCGTATGGCAGCGTAATTGGTTGCAAGGTGAGGTACTAGAAGAGCAGCTTAATTACTGGAAACAGCAACTAGGTGGAAAACTTCCTACGATCAAGTTTCCTGAAGCACTACCATCAAAACCTGTAGCTAAGAACAGCAAGAAGAGTGAATCCTTTATACTATCTCCTAGCTTATCAACAGCGATCGCATCTTTAAGTCGTCAAGAAAATGCTACCCTATTCATGACTCTGCTGGCAACTTTAAATGTAGTCTTATATCGCTATACGGGAGCAGATGATATTGCTATCGGTACTGATGTTGCTAATCGAAATCACTCAGAAATTGAAGATTTAATCGGTTTCTTTATCAATATTTTGGTTTTGCGTACCGATTTAAGCAGCAATCCTACTTTTAGAGAATTATTGCATCAGGTACGTGAAAAAACATTAGGAGCTTATGCTCATCAAGATTTACCTTTTAGTAAATTAGTTGAAGCCCTCCAACCAGAAAGAAAATTAAGTCAAACTCCGTTATTTCAAGTATTGTTTGTACTGCAAAATGCACCAGTATCCCCTGTAGAACTTCCAGGTTTGACTTTAGAACCACTAGAAGTAGAAAACAGTGCATCTAGATTTGATTTGGTTTTGTTTATACAGGAAACAGAAGCAGGAATTATCGGCACTTGGAAGTACAACACCAACTTATTTAATAGCGACACTATTACTAAGCTATCGAAATACTTTGAAACTTTACTAGGCAACATCATTGCTCAACCTAATGCCAGAATAAATACCTTAGATATTATGACTCCAGAGGAAAAACAACAACAAGTTTTGGAAAAAACAAAACGTCAGTCTCGGAATTTCCAAAAATTCCAAAAAGTAAAGCCAAAAGCTGTTAATTTTGCTCCAGAAGAATTAGTTAAAACTGATTATTTTCAACCAGAATATCCTTTACCCCTTGTTTGTCAACCTAATACATCTGACCTCGATTTTATCGATTGGCCTAAGAATAATCAACAATTCATAGAAACTAATTTACTCAAACATGGTGCTATTCTTTTCCGAGGATTCAACACCAAGTCAGTAACAGATTTTGAAAACTTTGCTCAAGCTGTTTGCCCAGAATTATTTGGTGAATATGGTGATTTACCCAGGGAGGATTTAGGTAGTAAAGTTTACGGCTCTACACCTTATCCCGCAGATAAAGCAATTTTGTTTCATAATGAAAGCTCTCACATGCACAGATACCCCATGAAAATTTGGTTTTACTGCGTACAACCAGCCGAAGAAAGGGGAGAAACACCAATAGTTGATTGTCGTCAAGTTTATCAATTATTAAATGCTCAAACTAGAGAAAAATTTGCTCAAAAAGGATTAATGTATGTCCGTAACTACACTGATGGGCTAGATGTAAGCTGGCAAAATTTATTTCATACCGATGATAAAACAGCAGTCGAAAAAATTTGCGATTGCAATGGAATTAAGTGGGAATGGAAAGCGGATGGAGGGTTGAAAACTCAAGAGATTCGTCAAGCTATTGCTCAACATCCCAAAACAAAGGAATCGGTATTTTTTAATCAAATTCAGTTACATCATATTGCCTATTTAGATTCATCCGTTCGTGAATCTTTATTATCTTTATTTGGTGAAGAAAATCTTCCGCGTAATGTTTATTACGGTGATGGTACAACTATAGAACAGTCAGTTATTCATGAGGTTACATCTGCTTATCAACAAGCTAAAATAGCTTTTCCTTGGCAGAAAGGTGATATTTTGATGCTTGATAATATGCTCGTAGCTCACAGTCGCAATCCCTATAGGGGAAAGCGTAAAATTGTTGTGGCAATGGGCGAAATTATCAATAGTAAAGATATATAAATTATAGTGAAGTAAAATGCAATTACAAGAAAAAAGCACGAATATATTTCGGATTTCTCCTCAACAAAAACATCTTTGGGATTTGCAAAAAGATAATTATTCTTATTGCGTCCAAGGTGCGATTTTAATCGAGGGAATACTGAAAAAAGATATTCTCAAATTAGCTTTAGAAGAAGTTGTTAAGCGTCAAGACATCCTGCGGACTAATTTTATCAAACCCGTAGGAATCAAAACCCCTATGCAGGGAATTAGCGAACAAGGATATTTGACTATCCAAGAAGTTGATTTTAGTGCTAGCGACGAACAGAAACAGTTAAATCAAGTCGCATCTTTATTACAGCAGCAAAGATTAATTCCTTGGAATTTTGAGCAAGGTTCGCTGTTGCGTGTTTCACTCATAAATTTATCAGCAAACAAGTATATTTTACTGATGACTTTACCGGCGATTTGTGCTGATAGTCGTTCAATTCAAAATTTAGTAGAAGAAATTGGTCTATGTTATGATGCTGCTTTACAAGGTACAGAATTAGAAGTTGATGAAATTGTACAATATTTGCAGTTTTCTGAATGGCAAAATGAATTACTAGAAGATGCTGATGCAGATGATGGTAATAAATATTGGCAGAATTACGATCCATCTTCATTAGCAAAATTAAGCATATCTTTTGAAAATCAACTGCCAAATGGTGATTATAAGTTTGATATTGGTTCTTCTAGTTGGCAGATTCAGCCTCATTTATTGTCAAAAATAAAAATAATTGCTGAGAAATATCAATCTTCTATTTCCGATTTTTTAGCTAGCTGCTGGCAAATTTTATTATCGCGTTTTACAGAAGAAAAACAGCTAACTATTGGTATTGCTACTGATGGACGTAAATATGAAGAGTTAGAATCAGTCATAGGATTACTAACTAAATATTTACCACTCTCAGTTAATTTAGAAAATAACCCATCTTTTCAAGAAAGATTAGAAACAGTTAGCCAGTCAATACAAGAAAATTGGGAATGGCAAGAATATTTTTCATGGGATAATTGGACTGAATTTGCAGAAAATAATATTAACTCTGCTTTCTTCCCCTTTAGTTTTGAATTTCAATCAGAAACAGTAAAATATTCTACTGACGAAGTTTCATTCTCAATTTACAAACAATTTGCTTGTACTGACCGTTTTAAACTCAAACTTACCTGCTACCAACAAGCCGATTGTTTAATAGCAAATTTTGATTACGATCTCAATTTATTTAAAATAGAAAATATCCAACTTTTAGCTTCATATTTTCAAAATTTAGTAGAAAGTGCTGTTGATGCTCCCGCAACTCCAATTAATCAATTAGAAATTTTAAACGAGAGCGATCGCCACCAACTTTTAGTAGAATTTAATCGCACTAAAACAGAATTTCCTCAAGATAAATGTTATCACCAATTATTTACAGAACAAGTCGCACGTACACCCCAGAATCTTGCTGTTGTATTTGAAGATCAAAAATTAACCTATAGCGAACTAAATGCTCGCTCTAATCAATTAGCTCATTATCTACAAAAACTGGGAGTGAAGCCAGAAGCACTAGTAGGGATATACATGGAGCGCTCCCTTGATACCATTGTTGCTCTACTTGCTATCCTCAAAGCTGGAGGTGCTTACTTACCCCTAGATCCAGCTTTACCAGAAGCAGCTTTAGCTTATCGTTTACAAGATGCTGGTGTATCAATCCTGTTAACACAGCAATCGCTAGTTGCTAAAACCCCCGATAATATAGCAAAAATAGTTTGTCTAGATGCTCAGAGGGAATTAATTAATCGAGAAAATCCAGAAGATATTCCCACCACGGTACTTCCTGAAAACTTAGTATATGCCATCTATACTTCTGGTTCCACAGGTAAAGCAAAAGCAGTTGCAATCGAACATCGCCAACTTGTTAACTATATTTACGCGATTATAGATAGATTAAATTTACCTAAAGGTGCTAGCTTTGCAACAGTTTCTACCTTCGCCGCAGATTTAGGCAATACAGTCATCTTTCCTTCATTGTCTACGGGAGGATGTCTACATATCATTCCTCAAGAAACAGCATCCGATCCCCAAGCACTAGCCGATTATTTTCAACGTTATCCTATAGACTGTCTCAAGATTGTTCCCTCTCATCTAACCGCTCTTTTGACTGCATCTTCAACTGCATCAATTCTACCGCGATCGCGCTTAATTTTAGGTGGTGAAGCCAGCAGTTGGCAACTAATTGAGCAAATCCAACAGCTAGGAAATGAATGTCAGATTTTTAACCATTACGGACCTACAGAAGCTACAATAGGAACCTTAACTTATCCAATTACGAAACAAACAAAACAGCGATCGCCGAATGTTCCCTTGGGAAAACCTTTAGCTAACACTCAAGTTTATATCCTTGACGAACAATTACAACCCTTACCAATAGGTGTAGCAGGTGAATTATATTTAGGTGGTGCGGGATTAGCTAGGGGTTATTTAAATCGACAGGAACTTACAGAGGCAAAATTTATTCAAAATCCTTTTCAAAATGTATCCGATTCTAAACCTTTGTACAAGACAGGAGATAGAGTACGCTATTTAAGGGATGGAAATTTGGAATTTTTAGGACGAGTAGATCGTCAAGTAAAAATTAGAGGTTTCCGCATTGAATTAGAAGAAATTGAAACAATTCTCAAACAACATTCCGGAATCCAAGAAGTAGCAGTTACAGCAACAAAAGAAACCCCCGGAAACAAACGTTTAGTCGCATATGTAGTTACTAATTCTGGGTTTCGTCTTCCCAATCAAAATCATCACTCTGCAATTACCAGCCTTCTCCGTAACTTTTGCTTAGAAAAACTTCCAGAATATGCAATTCCTTCTACTTTTGTAAAGATAAAAACATTACCATTAACAGCTAACGGGAAAATCGATTATCAAGCTCTACCAACTCCCGAACAAACCCGTCCCCAACTAGAACAACTTTATGTTGCACCACGTACAATATTAGAAAAACAGCTAGCTGAAATTTGGTTAGAAACACTAGATTTAGAACAAATAGGTATTTACGACAACTTCTTTGAATTGGGTGGACATTCCTTATTACTTACTCAACTGCTGGCAAAAGTGCGAAAAGTCTTGAATCTAGATATTCCCTTAAAAGATTTCTTTAATGCACCTACCATTGCCGATTTAGCTACACAAATAGACAAAAAACAAATAGGAGATACAGCTAATATCAATCTGGATTCCGAAGCTGTTTTAGATGCGAAAATTGTTCCTGCTGTTGAATATGTACCATTACAAACTCAGCCTGATGCTATTTTATTAACAGGTGCCACCGGTTTT
>JBCBQE010000335.1:0-7090 GCA_039820385.1 Cyanobacteria bacterium J06635_10 | reverse complement strand
GTATTCCGAATGCAGTTAAAGCAATGGAGCAAATAATAAAAAATATTAAAGCAGCTTGTCAAACAAAATCAGAAAAACACCAGAAAAAGTTGATTGCAGGTGTATTAAATGCTTTAAATCGAGTTTTAGACTCCATAGAAAAATCGATAGAAAATATTGTGACACCTATAGTTACGCATATGAGTTATGAAGAATTATTATCCAAAATTGCTGCCTATTAATCAACTACGGCTTTTTAACTTGTGGGAAGGCGATCGTCAACTACATGAATTACCCAAACATAAAATCTGGGCAAAACTGGCCAGACTAATGTAGCAAAGAAAATTTGAATTATTCCGTTCCCCGTAGTAAGGCATAATCCTCAATTAATTAAGCTATATAAAATATTTTTACAAATAAAGCTAAAACAAGTTTTTATAAGCTCTTTTATTTTGGTAAGGCACGCGGCATGTACTCCCTTTTTTCTCATTAATAATTCATAATTTTCACTTGGTAACACCAGAAACCGTATCTTCAAAAAACTTCATAATAGTTTAATCGTTTTAATGAGAGATTGCTGCCAGTTTGGCATTATCAATTATGAATTTCTCCTTAAAGTAAATATAATAGCCAACTTGAATTTCTCTACTTCCTGTTGAAAGGAGGTTCCATCTGAGGGCTGTAAAACCAGTTAACTCGTAGTTTGTGCTCGCAGCAGTTTTAAAGGGGAAGGGAGCGCCCCGAATCAAAAGAAGAAAGACTCAAACCGGGCAACTGAAAAGTCGTGAAAAGTATGAAGCATGAGGCCAATTTCACGGGAAATTCCGCAAGGAAAAAAAATAAAAGTGCCTCATTAGTAAATAGTAAGGTAAACTTGTATTCCGAGAAAATATCAAACTCTCCTAGAAACGTCAAGATTAAATCAATCCATAGCGGGAGGGATAAATATTGTTATCGGTTATAAACTTCAAATTATAACTCCCGAAAACTAGACTGTTGATACTTAACCTTAAAGAGATTAGATACTCAATTTTTAACTACTAACAACCGATGTTTAAAATTCCGAATTCTAAAAACTTGACTACGACCTTAGACTATAAAGGAGTTTATCCTTGTCCGATATGTAGGGTAGGAAAAATTCAAAATATGCCTTTAATGGAGGCTATGTCTTGTGATTTTTGCCATCAAATTTTTACCATAAACCCTGAAGAGCAACAATTGAAAATGCCTTCTCGCGAACCTCCTTTAATTTGGCGGTGGAATGGCTTTTACTGGACGGAAGCTCATTTAGAAGGAATTGAAATTGGCTGGGGTTATATTTTAGCAACAGTTGCTTTTGTATTACTTCCTACTACTTTAATTGGATTAGTCGCCTATAATTTTCCCCCAGTACCAGATGCTCCTTTATCATGGGTTCCTTATGTTTGGACTATACTGACATTTATTTTCCATTTAACAATTATCATTTGGCTATTTATAGAAATTTATCAAATTCCAATGAAAGCGTATTTTAGAGCCTTAAAACAGTATTTTGTTAATTGATAAATTAGGTAAAAAATATAAGATGATTTCATGGCGATTCTCAAAATAAAGGTTATGAAAAGATTAAATTTGGGATAAATTTCTCATGAAAATTTGTCTTAATAATATTTAGTAATCAAAAGTTGAGTAGTGATAGGATTTCTTTATAAAGATGTGCCGTAGTTGAGCTCATATCATTTCTTTATAAAGATGCCCCGAATTCAGCCCACCGTAAGGTGGGCTTTGTTTGAGTAGCCGAGGCAGTGCTCGGGCAAATTGTTGAGAATCAAAACGAGTTTCTTGAGAATAAATTCTCCAACTTATTTTCATGAAGAGGTGCTCCGAGCAACTATTCGAGAATAGGTTTTCCCATATTTTGATAGATTTGCCTTTTTCCGATATCCGTAAAATTTAAATAGACCCGCCTCGTCTGTTAGAATATCCAGAGATTAATAATGTAAAGCAATTTAGTGGCGAGTTCATGGAGCCAGATTCACTACAAACAGAAGTTATCTTAACCTCAACACTTGAGTCTCTCGGCAACATAAAACTTGATTGGACACCACAGCCTGGAAATTATCTTGATTTGAAAGGTAAAACCTACGCAGTTTTAGAACGTCGCCACCGTTACCAGTTAAAGGAAGGGCGTTACCGCTTGCACAAGATTGCTATTTACGTACAATCAGCAAAAAGACCAACTGAAGAAACTTTAGTCAACGGACATTGGGTAATTGGTAATGCTAGCTGTAGCTACAACGCTCTCTCAGAAATTATCCGCTGTGCAGTCAATCCAGAAGGACCTTGTGAAGGTTGTAAATATTTTGAAAAATTATAAAGTAGATAGGTTCCTAGGATGCTTTGAGTACCGGAAAAAACGGTATGTAGTTTAGTAATAGCATCCTGTCTTAATATTCTAACAGGATACCTATTTTAAAATTCCCGTCCTTCTAACTTTTAACTTACAATACCAAATTCTTCACCCACCGTTAAACGGCTACCATTAACAAAATCCCATCCCGATTGGGGACGTTTACCAGCTAACTGTACCTCTCGTAATAACAATAAACCAACTCCAGTCTGTACAATTGCTCCTATCCCCTTAACAATGCTGACGACTTCCCCAGGTTTCCCCGACAAGCTTGATAAATCTGGTAACTTATTTTGGATTTCTTGAAGTTTATCTGGTAGTTGATTGACGTAATCCTCTCCGAGTGGAGCGGTAGCTGTAATCTTGATCGTTTGCTGGCGAAATGTTGCGACACAGTTGGGATAGAAGCCTCTAATTTTATTATGTAACTGTATAGCACTCTTGGACCAATCCAAGCGATAATCTTCTTTTTCGATCAAAGGTGCATAAGTTGCGCTACTTTCATCTTGAGGAATAGGTTTAATTTCTTTACTTTGAAGTTTTATAAGTGTTTCCACTAATAAATCTGCACCCGTTGATGCTAGTTTTTCTGCCAAGTCTTGAGAATTATCAAGCAATTCAATGGGTGTAGTAGCCTTAAGTAACATTGCCCCAGTATCCATACCCGCATCCATCAACATAGTTGTAATCCCAGTTACCGATTCTCCATTGTGCAAGCACCACTGAATTGGGGCTGCACCCCGATACTCAGGTAAAATAGAGCCATGCACGTTTATGCAAGCGAGTTTTGGCATATCCAGAATTTCTTGCGAGAGAATTTGTCCGTAAGCAATTACAACAAATACATCTGCATCTATTTCCTTCAGTTGATTTAAAGTTGCTTCATCTTTTTTAATTCGCTGAGGTTGCCATACGGGTAAATTATGTGTTAATGCAACACTTTTAACAGGAGAAGGCGTAAATTTATTACCACGTCCTCGACGTTTATCCGGCTGGGTAACGACTGCAAGTATTTCAAAATTTGAATGTACGAGCAATTTTTCTAGGGTAGGAACCGCAAATTGAGGAGTACCAAAAAATACAATTTTCATAAAAACGAAACAGTTAACGTTCAACTGTCAACATTAACATCACCCATCGATCCCTAACGAAGGGGACAAATACTGTTTTTTCATGTAACAATAAGTCAGTCGATAGAGTGAATTTATTAAATGTATAGACTAGACTCATGTATAATAAGTTTAATTTTGAAAAATGATATTTTTTAATTCCTTTGGTGAAAACCGAGCAAGTATCGCATATTTTTTGAGCCAACTTACGTTACTTTTACTGTTGCAATTGAAACTTATATGTGTTTAACTGTAATAATATATTAAGTAGCGTCTACAATACGGCTTTTTATTTATTCCCTACTATTTATTTCGGATATTTCACATCATGACCGGAATCGTCATCTGAAACGTGGAAGTAGAAATATAACAGGCAATAAGCTCCTGTAAAACTGAATCCGATATCTATAATTAAGTATTTCGGCTAGATTAAGTACTATGTAAATCCTTGTCTTCTTAAAGACTCTGTTGGCACTGATTAAAGTGTTTAAGCCAATATTAAATTCGGGTGTTATTTCTCGGGTTTTTATACCCATGCGAGAGTGTGTTCTTCTATAAACTTTATCAGAACTATGAATTATTAAGACAATAGTTGAGATAAGTGAGTAATAAAGGATACGTTGTTTTTGTTAAACTATGGGAAATTAGGGTAGATAATCTCGCTAAATCGTAAGTTCCCTGTTATACATATAAAAGATAGCCTGCCCCATTGCCGTGAAGGGTTCCCATAAGAATTTTTTGATTCTAAAAAAATTCTTATGGGTGCCCATGAGGTATTGCTCCTCCCACAGCAAACGCCCTCTAGAGAGTCAACCAACAAATGCTGAAACATCTTTTACTGTCGGGATGGTTCCGCGTACAGCCATTCCTCAAGTACGTGTTAGTCGTAGTGCTTATTGCGCCTCTAGTAGGGGCATCTGGACATTCTAGCTCAGCAAAACAATTACAAGCAATCGAAGCAACTAAAGTGAGTGCCGAGATCCCGGAATTGGACTCGGTGTACGTCTCTGTTCCCATTACGAGTAAATACAAGTTATTCCA
The DNA here is from genome assembly GCA_039820385.1 of Cyanobacteria bacterium J06635_10. Lineage (GTDB taxonomy): Bacteria > Cyanobacteriota > Cyanobacteriia > Cyanobacteriales > Nostocaceae > Rivularia. Next base: position 2,572 of record JBCBQE010000335.1, on the reverse strand, counting down.
ACCAGAAGCGGTCAAAAATGTGACTCTAGATTCGGATTCTGAGTCAATCAAAATGGCTGCGGTCATCAAGCCACAAATAATACAGCCAAATGTAGTTGAGTCTTTGACGATAGAACCTGAATCCGGATTGGAAGAAGCTACACCCCAGAGCAACCCAACAACGGTAACGGAAGATCCGTTGACAGAAGTCGAACTTGCGCCGCCTACTATTAGTGGTTCTGAGTTAATACCAAGAAAATCTTCTGCTAGTAGAATTAAATTAGTACGGCGTTTAAAAGCTGCAAAAGCTCAATCTTCAAAAAAAGATATTTTAGTAGCTAAATTAGCAAGTGCTAAATTAGCAAGTGCTAAATCACTCAAGCCGAAGTCGGTTGTAGCTTTGAGAAGAAATTTAATTCCTCAACCCACAGATGCGCCTGTAAGCGAAGAGCCAACCGAATCAGAACTACTGCAGCAAGATCCAATTGGAAGTCCTCATCCAGTTCCCTGGAAATGGATCACGGCTACTCAAGAATCTGTAAGTGCTAATGGTGGTTCCGGAGTGCGTTATTACCGTAGCCTACCTGTATTTTCTCCGGATGGTCGTTATTCTATTTACAGCCGCGTTAAGTTAGAAGTTCAACCGCAAATGCACAAAAGCCGTGTCAGTAGCGTGTTGTTTGTGGAAGATAGAGAAACCAAACGGTTAAAGGTTGTAGCATCTACTTCTGCTGTAGTAGATCCGTTGCTTAATAGGGAATTGCGAGATCCCAAAGATGGTCAAATTCCTGGAAAAATCGGTGTATTGGTTCCTGTTAGCTGGTCAGAGGATGGCGAGCGCTTCTTAGCGCGTAAGTTTGAAGGCTTATTCAATACCGCTCATGCTTCAGATCGAGCACTGATTTGGAATCGTCAGAAAAACAATTCTAACACAGTTGTTCCCAACCAAAAGAATCACCGGTATGATATCGCTGTTTTATTAGGTTGGAGTAAAAATGCACCTGATAATGTGGTATTTGAAGCTGGGGAGATGGGACAAGAAACTTGGTCTACAATCACAGTTGCCAACGATGGTAAAACAGTTGCCACACCAGAATTAGACCAGCCTACCACTTTTGGTAGAAAGGCTGCTGATGTTTGGGCTGGACCGCAAGTAGCTTATCAATAATTCAATTAGCTTCACATTATTTAATCTAATCCCGTTTTAGCTTAGGCGCTTAACGGGATTTTTTATTTGATCGTCCGCAGCGATAAGCTCCTAAAGAGGAAGCTACCATAATTTCTCTCGTAATTATCAATTAGTGGCGTTGCTGATTTAAAGTATGAATGCGTCTACACTAGAAGCGCAAAACCCTATAAACAGCTTGTTTAATCATGCTAAAAATGTAAAGTCATACACTGAGTAGGCAACGCCCAATTAGTTGTAACGACTTTAGCATTACTAGAGTACTGCGGGTGGATCAATTTTTGATAACCAATGTTCCATTAAAAAAATATACACTTTTGTCAAGGGTTCCCTAGATAATTTTTTTAGGAGAAAAAAATTATCTAGGGTGCCCGTCATAAATGATTAGACAAAAGCACATACTTTTTTTATTCAAAGTTAGGGCGTAAAATTACTCAGATTTTTTTTCGCTTATTTCCGACTCATTAATAGAACCTTTTACTCGACGGATGGGTACATTGGCAATCAAAGCTGTTGTACGTTGGTTACTTTCCAAAGAAAATTCCAAGCCATCAGATTCGACTTCCACATAGCGGCAAACAATTTCTAGAATTTCTTGCCGCATTTTTTCTATAATCTGAGGGCTTAAGTCAGCCCTATCGTGAGCAATAACTAATTGCAGGCGACGTTTTACGTCATTGCGACTGTTGTCATTACTGCGAAAAAAAAGTCTTTCCAAAAGTTCAAGAATCATTGCAGCTGGGTGAGCGCATACTGGATTTTATTAAATAATTTTTGTCCACAATAACCTTCGGAGGCGGGAAAATAGGTTGTCTTGGGACGAGTCAAAATCAAGAAAATCTACCGTTTCCCCTTCCAATCTACGAGCAATGTTATCGTAAGCAGTGGCGGCTAAAGAAGGATTTTCTGATAAAACCAGAGGTTCGCCACGGTTAGTAGAAACAATTACTCGTTCGTCATCGGGGATTACCCCAATTAGGGGAACTGCTAGAAGTTCTTGAACATCTTGTACTGACATCATATCATTCAACCGAACCATTGCGGGTTTTATTCGGTTAATTATTAAGTTAATCCGCTTTACTCCTTGTGCTTCTAATAACCCTACCACCCGGTCAGCATCACGTACTGCCGCGATTTCAGGAGTTGTAATTATTAGAGCTTCTTTTGCAGGAGCGATCGCATTTTTAAATCCCATTTCGATTCCTGCGGGACTATCAATGATAATGTACTGATATTTTTGGGCTAAAGCATTTACCAGTAACTTCATTTGATCTGGGGTGACTGCTTCTTTGGTGCGATTTTGTGCTGCAGGTAACAGTACTAAATTTGGTTGTCGCTTATCTTTGACCAAAGCTTGTTCTAAACGACATTCTCTAGCCAAAACTTCCACCGCGGTGTAACGCGGTG
>JBCBQE010000334.1:0-7095 GCA_039820385.1 Cyanobacteria bacterium J06635_10 | reverse complement strand
TAAATAATTTGTTAATCCTTGATGGGTTAATAATGTTCCTTTAGGATTACCCGTTGAACCAGAAGTATAAATTACGTAAGCCAAATTTTCTGCAACAGTTTTATTGGGGGGATTAGTTACAGATAATTGAGATATACTTTCCCATTCACTATCAAGACAAATCGTTTGTGCTGAATATACGGGTAATTGAGATAATATTTTTTCTTGAGTTATTAAAATAGAAACTTGAGAATCCCCAAGCATAAAAGCAATGCGACTGTTTGGTAATTTTGCATCAATAGGAACGTAAGCTCCACCCGCTTTGAGAATACCTAATAATCCAACTAACATTAAAGGGTTTCTCTCTACACAAATTCCCACCAGCATATCTGGTTTTACACCTTGGTTTCTCAGATAATTTGCAAGTTGATTTGCTTTATGATTTAATTCTTGATAAGTAAGTTTTTCCGATCTAAATTCAACTGCAATATTATCCGGTGTTTTCTCAGCTTGCTTTTCAAATAATTGATGAATTCCTTGTTGTAGCGGATATTTTGTATATGTATTATTCCAATCTACCAAAAGCTGCTGAAGTTCTGTTTCTGTTAAAATTGGTAATTCCGATAATCGCTGTTGGGGATTATCAATAATACCCTTTAATAAAACCTGATAGTGTCCCAACATCCGAGCAATTGTATCTCGATTAAATAAGTCGGTACTATATTCAACTACAGCTAATAACCCCTCATTTCTTTCTATCAAATGCCAAGTCATATCAAACTTAGTAGAACCGGAATCACTCCACATCTGCTCTAAATTTAAACCCGGTATTGCTAAGTCTGGATTGACTGCATTTTGTAACTGATAAGCTTCATTCTGTACCTGAAACATTACCCCAAATAAAGGATTATGACTCAAGCTACGCTCGGGTTGTATTTCTTCTACTAACTTGGCAAAAGGTAAATCTTGATGTTTAAAAGCTCCCGCTGCAAGATCTTTTACTCGCTGCAATAATTCTAAAAAACTTGGATTACCAGAAACATCAGTTCGTAATACCAAAGTGTTGACAAAAAAGCCAATTAATGATTCTAATTCTTGCCAATTACGATTAGCGATTGGCGAACCAATCGCGATATCATCTTGAGAAGTATAGCGATGTAGCAATACTTTGAAAGCTGCTAAAGCTGACATAAATAACGTCACGCTTTGCTTTCTACTCAAGTTTTTTAAACTGTCTAATATTTCTTTTGAAATAAGAACAGATTCAGTCGCACTACAGAAAGTTTGTACTGGTTTGCGGGGATTATCGGTAGGTAATTCTAAAACAGATAAATTTTGTAATTGCTGTTTCCAATAATTTATTTGTGCTGTAAGTTCTTCACCTTGCAACCATTGTTGTTGATAAACTGCAAAATCTACATATTGAATCGGTAATTCTGGCAATGAAGAACCTTTATATAGTGCTGTTAATTCTCGCAGAATAACACCCCGCGACCAACCGTCGGCAATTATATGATGTAATGTTAAAAGTAATATATTCTCGTTATCACTAATTTGAAGTAATTTAACTCGCAATAAAGGAGCTTCAGCTAAATTGAAGGGGAATCGAGCTTCTTGTTTAGTTAATCTGTCTACAACAGTATGACGATTTACTTCTGCAAGAGAACGTAAGTCAATAATAGGTAGCAGTAGTGATAATTCGGGAACAATAACTTGACTTGGTTGTCCATCCACAGCGACGAAAGCAGTCCGTAAAATCTCATGACGTTGGACAATTATATTCAGACAACTTTCGAGTACCGCGATATCTAAATTACCAGTAAAACGCCACGCGATCGCAATATTATAAGCAGTAGTGTCTGGCTCCAATTGATGTAGAAACCATAACCTTTGTTGAGCGAAAGACAAGGGTAATTCATCGAGATTTTCCCGTTTGCAGATAGTTGCTCTATCAAGGTGCAATCCCTTTTCTCGGAGTTGACGCTCAAATAGCGCTCTCTTTTCTGGAGGTAATGCTGCAATACGTTTTCTCAAATCATCCATGTCTTGTCTCACTTCCCCATTTTTAGAAGTACTATACAGCAATAAATATTACGGATACCTGCATCCAATAATCTCTTCATTATGCGCTCTTAATAAGAAAATTTCTGTATAAAAAAGTGAGAATTGGTTTGCGGTACTCAAGAAAATCAAAGAACAGAAGGAGCAGAGAGTAGGTCACCACCCGAGTTTTTTTGATACGCAGCCTTAGTCCTGTTTTTAATTTTGCATATTTCACGCTTATTTTTCTCTGACCACAGCCAAAATACTAAGTTATGTAACAAAATTTTGATTTAGGTTTGGCATTTCTGGTTTAAGCTGCATAATTGAGCTTAGTAATAATTATTCTCATCTATAACATGATTTAATGAGAATATTAACCATCATTTATGCTTGCTAATCTCATTATGGAGAAGAATTTGATGTTGCGATAAAAGTTATTGTCATAGCTTCTTGATTATTGTTTGCAATATTATTACCGGAATGCAAGCAAACCTTTATCGTTTCGATGCTTATTGGTAAATTATGAATGTTTTCTGGAAACCTGTATTCCCCGTACTGGGTTGGTCTGTAAACGAGCAGCAAACTGGAGCGCCGTTACTGGCTGGTAATGCTCGATTTATCAACTTGTCAGGACGGCTTTTAGGTGCCCATATAGCCCATGCTGGGCTGATTTTGTTATGGGCTGGGGGAATGACTCTTTTTGAGTGTTCCCGATTTAATCCAGACTTATCTATGTATGAGCAGAATTTAATTTTGCTACCCCATTTAGCCACACTAGGATTTGGTATTGGTGAGGGGGGACAAGTAGTTGATATTTACCCCTATTACCTGATTGGAATGTTGCATCTAATCAGTTCTGCTGTATTGGGAGCAGGGGGAATTTATCATGCTGTTCTAGGTCCGGAAGTCCTTGATGAAGAAGGATTTGGTTACGATTGGAAAGACGGCAATAAAATGACTAGTATTTTAGGTTTTCATCTAATTATGCTAGGTCTGGGAGCTTTATTACTGGTTTTGAAAGCAAGTTATTTCGGTGGAATTTACGATCCCCTGGTAGATAAGGTAAGACTTATAGAGCCAAATTTAGACCCAACCAGAATTTTTGGTTATCTAGTAGGTTTGAGTCCCAAGGGTTGGACAATTACTGGAATGGCTAGTGTAGATAACCTAGAAGATGTAATTGGGGGACATGTTTGGGTGAGCATTCTCTGCATAAGTGGGGGTGTTTTTCATGTCTTTTCTAAACCATTTGGCTGGGCTAAAGCTATTTTAATTTGGTCTGGAGATGCTTATTTATCCTACAGTTTGGGTGCTTTAGCGATTGCTGGCTTCAGTGTAGCTTGTTTTGTTTCCGTCAATGAAATAGTCTACCCCAGCGTGTTCTATGGAGCAGTTGGTGGTGGCGCTCCTTCAACTAGAGCAGCCTTAGCTAGCGTTCATGCAGCATTAGGATTTATAGCATTGCTCGGACATCTTTGGCACGCTTATAAAGCAAGAGCTGCAACACGGGGAGTGGAATACAATACCTTCTTTGATTTTGTCGCGGAAGCAGCAAATCCATCTACAACTATACCTGCACCTGCGAATATTTCTAATTAAAATCGTTTATCGGGAGAAATAAAAAATAAATGGCTGTTGCAACAGATATGAGCGGACAAATTCCGTGGCGGGCTGGCAATGCTCGATTAGTTGATTTGTCTGGTAAATTACTGGGTGCTCATGTAGCCCATGCCGGATTGATAGTACTTTGGGCGGGAGCGATTACCCTGTTTGAAGTGTCGCGATTAGACCCTTCAGTCCCCATGTACGAGCAAGGATTGATTCTGTTACCCAACCTTGCACGTTTGGGAATTGGAGTTGGTGAAGGTGGTGCAATTGTCGATACCTCTCCTTACTTTGCTATTGGAGTTATTCATTTAATTAGCTCTGCATTTTTGGGAGCAGGTGGAATATTTCATGCTCTGAAAGGACCTGACAAACTAGAAGGTAAATTTGATTTCTTTGGTTATCGTTGGGATGATGCCAATAAAATGACCACCATCCTGGGAATTCATTTGGTATTGCTGGGTTTAGGCTCTTTGTTGCTCGTTATTAAAGCCATGTTTTACGGTGGACTTTACGATGCAGCTATTCATAACGTGCGTGCGATCGCCAATCCAACTTTAAATCCTCTGAAAATTTTTGGTTATCTATTCGGTACTGAGGGTAAGTATTGGCTTGCGAGTGTAGATAATCTAGAAGACGTTGTAGGCGGTCATATATGGATGGCGATAATATTGGTTGCTGGTGGAATTTGGCATATCCGCACTACACCTTTTCCTTGGGCTAAGAAACTTTTTGTTTGGTCTGGTGAGGCATATCTGTCTTATAGTATCGGTGCTGTGAGTTTAATGGCATTTGTCGCTACATTGTTTGTGTCAGTTAATACGACTGTATTTCCCACAGAATTTTTTGGACCAACTCTAGTATTAGAATTTGATCGCTTTCCAGTATTTGCCAGTGTAGACGGTGCTTTAACTTCACGAGTTTGGTTAGCAAATGCTCACTTCTGGTTGGGATTCTTCTTTTTACAAGGACACTTGTTTCATGCACTGCGAGCAGCAGGCTACAGCTTTACTGAAGGTAAGATGATTGCATCTACAAGAGGAGAGGTAAGCTAATCATGACAACTACACAAGATAATCTTCTCAAGCCCCTCGGCTTCTCCTCTGATGCAGCCCTCGGGACTAACTTTGTCAAGGATTCAATGGATCCCTACTCTTGGTGGGCAGGTAATTTCCGGTTTCTTAACTTGTCTGGAAAGTTGTTAGGAGCGCACATAGCCCATGCGGGATTGATTGTACTCTGGGCTGGTGCAATGACTTTATTTGAAATATCCAACTATGACCCATCCGTACCCATGTACGAACAGGGGCTGATTTTGTTACCTCACCTAGGGACCTTAGGTATTGGTGTGGGAGCAGGTGGACAGATAGTTGATACTTATCCTTTCTTTGCAATTGGAGTTTTGCATCTAGTTAGTTCTGCGGTTTTAGGTGCTGGTGGTATTTATCACTCCACCCTCGGTCCAGATAAATTGGATGAAAAAGGTTTTGGCTATCGCTGGGAAGATGGTAACAAAATGACCAGTATCCTGGGGATACATCTGGTACTGTTGGGAATAGGAGCATTACTGCTGGTAGCAAAAGCGGTTTCTTTTGGGGGACTTTATGACCCAGCAGTGGAACAGGTGCGGCTAATTGAAAATCCGACTTTAAATCCATTGACTATTTTTGGATATCTGGTGGGAATTACTCCCGATGGTTGGACATTGAAAGGAATGGCTGCTGTAGATAACCTAGAAACAGTTGTTGGCGGTCATGTTTGGATTGGCGCAATCTGTATTTTAGGTGGTATCTGGCATATTAAAACAGAACCAACAAAATGGGCGAAAGGATTATTTGTTTGGTCTGGGGAAGCATATTTATCCTACAGTCAAGCAGCCCTTGCTTATATGGGGTTTTTCGTCGCTTACTTCGTCTGGGTAAATGATACGGCTTATCCCTCAGTATTTTATGGTCCCGCTGAAACCTTAAGAGTTGATGGATTGATTACACCACGTACCTGGTTAATGCTGTTCCATATTATCTTTGCCAGTTTGTTGTTAGGGGGCCACTTTTGGCACGCACTCCGAGCAAGGGCGATCGCGTCGGGATTTGTGTTCAGCGAGATGAAATTTAACCCCTCGGCACTTTTGGGTGACACGCAATTTAACAATAAACCAGTTTTTGAAGGTATCGTACAACCCTTTCAAAATAATCCCCAGCAAGGTAGTTTAGCTACTCCCATCAACACTGATGGAGTTCCCACAACTTGGATTAAAAATCTGCCAATTTACCGAAATGGATTATCTCCAGCTACAAGAGGGCTAGAGATAGGTATGGCTCACGGTTATTTACTTTTAGGACCATTTTTAAAACTCGGTCCCTTGCGTAACACCGATCAAGCACTCTTAGCTGGATTCGGTAGTGCATCTGGTTTAGTTGTGATTTTAAGCATTTGTCTCTTTATATATGGAGCATCAGCATATCAGAGGAATAATAAATCAGTGGGGGTTATACCCAATAATCTGCAAACTTACAAAGACTGGAGCTTCTTTACCTCTGGCTTTTTAGTTGGTGGTGTTGGAGGTGTGATTTTTGCTTGCTTTATTCTCCTTGAAGTTGCACGAGCAGGGTTTGCTTAATTGAGCATAGGGCATGGGGCATGGGGCATAGTAAAGAGTTAGGAGTTAGGAGTTGTTAACCGAGAATCTATCAATGCCCAATTCTCAATTCCCAATTCCCAATGCCCAATTCCCAATGCCCAGTTCTTAATCTTGAAAATTTATAGAGGTAGTTAAAATGTCACTTTCTTTATTGAGTTATCCGCTTTCAAGCCAAAATCAGCGCGTGAATGGTTATGAAATACCGGGTGACGAACAACCGAGAATTTACACCACAGATAACTTACCGAAAGGTTCTGATGTAGATGAAATTATTTGGGCTTGTTATCGACAAATATTTAATGAACAACAAATTATTAAACATCATCGACAAATTGCATTAGAATCTCAACTTAGTTCTGGTCAAATAACAGTAAGAGAATTCATTAGAGGTTTATTATTAGCTGACTCTTTCCGTCGTCTAAACTACGAGTCCAATAACAATTATCGATTTGTCGAAATTTGTATTCAACGAGTTTTTGGACGGAATGTTTATAACAACCAAGAAAAATTATCCTGGTCAATTGTTCTAGCAACCAAGGGTTTACAAGGTTTCGTTGATGAGCTATTGAATAGTGACGAATATATAGAAAATTTCGGATACGATACTGTTCCCTACCAACGTAGAAGAATTTTACCGCAGCGAGGCATCGGTGAATTACCGTTTGCTCGTATGATTCGTCATGATAGTTACCATATCAATAAGCAGCGCTTTGGTCTTGTCAGCGATGATAGTGCTGGTGTCTATCGTAAAGTGCTTTTACTCCTACCAACCTTGGCAGTTGCTGCACTAATTGCAACAATTATTCTAGTTGCTGTATAGCGAATAA
>JBCBQE010000333.1:0-7100 GCA_039820385.1 Cyanobacteria bacterium J06635_10 | reverse complement strand
CTCTACGAGAAGACTGCGTCAATGGAGAGGGGTTTTATTTAACTCTATAACCAGCTATCAATCATTTACATTCTATTCAATATAAGAAAGTAACGTTTCAATCCCAGCATTATGATCTAAAAAGGAAAATAAATGCTTGTAAACCAACTTCCCTTGTTTATCTAAAAGAAATTGTCCTGGTAAAGGCGCACCTAATGCTTGTCCAACTCCATAACTACGAAATACTCTACAACTAGGATCGCAAAGTAACGGCATTTTTAAGCTCAAATCTTTAACAACTATCTGACTTTGGCGTTCGTCAGTACTAGTAATCATTAAAACTTCTACACCCCGGTTCTTAAAATCCTCGTAATTCTCATTCAAAGCTTTGATATGAGGAAAACAAAAGGGACAATATTGTTTTTCAGTAAAAATTCGAGTTAATGCCAAAAGTACCGGTTGCTTGTCTCTATAATCGGACAATTTAACTAAAGTACCATTCGTAATATCCGGAAGTTGAAATTGAGGTGTAAACCGTCCCAATTCCGGACTATTTCCTGCCGGAATTGGTAAAAAGTTTTGCGCAAAACGCTCGTTAAATAAGCCGCTAAAATCAGTTGAAGTTAACATTGCTAATACTTATTGCTAATACTTATAGATGAAAAATATGACAATAAAAAACATAGATAGATGCGGATTCTAACTCAATTTAATTAATTTATATCCGCTTTTATCTATGTATATCGAATGGTCTAGTTATTGCTCCGGAAAGCCATTAAGTTAATTAAAATGTGGTTAATTACAATCAAATCGCCATTGACAACACTTTAATTAGACAATGGAATCTAAACCGCCGAGAAATATACTTTGGACTTCACTGGATCGGGATTCATGGTTTGATCGCCTGGTTGCCAACCCGCAGGACAAACTTCATCGGGGTGAGATTGGACGTATTGAATAGCTTGCAAGGTTCGTAGTGCTTCGTCTACGTTACGACCAAAAGACAAATTATTGATGGTAGCATGTTGAATGACACCATCTTTGTCTATAATGAACAAACCGCGCAAAGCAACGCCTGCTTCTGGGTCTAACACGTTGTAAGCAGCGCTAATTTCTTTCTTAATATCTGATACTAATGGGTAATTCAGGTCGCCGACTCCACCAGACTTACGGTCTGTTTGAATCCATGCTAAATGGGAAAATTCACTATCAACGGAAACACCGAGTATCTCTGTGTTAAGCTTTTTAAATTCCTCGTAACGATCGCTAAATGCGGTTATTTCAGTGGGACAAACAAAGGTAAAGTCTAAAGGATAGAAAAATAGAACGACGTACTTACCGCTATAGTCGGAAAGTTTAACCGTTTTAAATTCTTGGTCTACCACGGCTGTGGCTGTAAAATCTGGAGACTGTTGACCTACCCGGAGGCATCCTTCTGATGAATAAGTAAGGGGCATTATACTAATTCTCCTTGAAGCTATACTTTTTAAGCGTGGCTATATAGGTGATGTTTATAACATTCATCTATCCACACTTTGATTTTTAATTACGAACTGTTACAAATAATATCATACTCATAACGATTTCTCGTTTGGAAATGGGAGATTTAGATATTCGAGAATGGCTGTTGACTAATGGCTTGGGAAGTTTTGCAAGTGGTACTGTTTCCGATGTCCGCACTCGCACTTACCACGGTTGGTTGTTTGCTGCGACAAGCCCACCTTCTGGGCGTACTTTACTAATGTCCCATCTAGAAGCGAGTTTGGAACTACCTCATGGGATGATAAAATTAGGGACTAATTTTTGGGCTAGCGGCAAAATAGAGCCACAAGGTTACAAGTTGCTACGCTCTTTTGATATTAACCCAGTTCCGAAATGGATTTGGGGTGAAGAAAACTGGCAATTGAGCAGACAAATAGTTATGCCCTATGGCTTGAAAGCAAAGGAAAAGGAAGTTGACAGAGTTGCTCAAGGAGACTCACTACTCACTACTGACCAAAACCCATTTTCTCATCGTGTATTGATTCAGTATCGTTATCAAGGAAGCGATACTGCTGTTTTAAAACTGCGGTTGTTGATTGGCGATCGCGATTTTCATCATCAACAAAAAGGAAGTTCTCAATTACAATTTTCCCAATTAGTTGAGGGGGGACAACTTTTTTTACAAGCAAAAAATGCAGGGGAGTTTGGTACACCTTGGCATCTGCGGTGGAGTAAAGGTAGTTATTTTTCGTCAGGTATTTGGTATTGGAATTATGGTTTATCAGAAGAAACACGGCGAGGATTAGGAAATAAAGAAGATCTTTACAGCCCTGGTTATATAAGTGTTGTTCTTGAATCGGGAGATACGGTAACAATAGAGGCGCGGCTGGGTGTTCCGGATGAATCAAACCAGGCTCTTAATAGCGAAACCTTTAGCCGAGAAGTCTTAGCAGAGGAAAAAAGGTTATCGCAAATCTTTGGGTGGGGAGAAGGAGACAAGGAAGACAAGGTAGCAAATTCTCATCTCCCCCTCTCCCCCTCTTCCCCCTCTTCCCCCTCTCCCCTCTCTCCCCCCTCTCCCCCTTCTCCCCCACTCCCTCCAAAAAATGTAATCTGGCAAAAACTACTCCGCGCCAGCGATCAATTCCTAGTTTATCGAGCTTCAATTAATGGCCCTACGGCGATCGCAGGGTACCATTGGTTCAATGATTGGGGACGCGATACTTTGATTGCTTTACCGGGTTTGGCAATAGTACCGCAGCGCTTTGAAATAGCTAAAGGGCTGTTGCGAACTTTTGGACATTACTGTCGTCAAGGTTTAATTCCTAATGCTTTTCCCGATGCTGGCAGCGAACCGTTTTACAACAGCATAGACGCAACATTATGGTGGATTGAAACTTTAGGAATTTATTTAGAAGCTACCCAAGATTGGGAATTTTTAGCCGAACAATATCCGGTGGTACGGAAAATTTATAAAGCCTTTATTGGTGGTAGTATCTACAATATCCATGTAGATTCTACTGATGGTTTAGTGAGTTGGAATGCTCGTGGTGTAGCTCTGACTTGGATGGATGCAGTCGTTGAAGGCGTACCCGTTACTCCCCGTCGCGGTAAAGCAGTGGAAATTAATGCTTTATGGTATTCGGCTTTATGTTGGGCTTCGCGATGGGCAGAAATTCTCAGCGAACAAAACAATTGTGAAGAAGGAATGAGTTTAGCAAATCAAGCGCGGAGATATACCCAACAAGCACAACAGGTAAAGCGATCGCTGCAAAAATTCTGGAATCCGAAAGCTGGCTATTTATACGACACCATCGAACCAGATGACTATCGCAATTCTCAAATTAGACCAAATGCAATTTTAGCGCTTTCACTACGCCATTGTGGTATTTCTGGTCAACAAGGATATCAAATACTCGAACGAGCTGCAAAAAGCTTACTTACTCCTTACGGACTTCGTTCTCTCGAACCAGATGACCCCGAATATATAGGTAAGTATATCGGTAATTCTGTTAGTCGCGATCGCGCTTATCATCAAGGAACTGTTTGGAGTTGGTTGATTGGACCTTTTATTTCCGCTTGGAAGCGTTTTCGCAGTTCGGAAGCGTTACCTTTTGATTGGGAACCTCTAATGCATCATTTTCTATCAGATGCTTGTCTTGGTTCGATTTCCGAAATTTTTGATGGTGATGAGCCTCACGCACCTAAAGGAGCAGTTGCTCAAGCTTGGTCAGTTGCTGAGGTAATTCGACATTATCAAGGTTAAATGAAGGAAGATAAGCTGTTGTGCATTTAAAATGCACAACAGCAAGTCAAAAGTCAAAAGTCAAAAGTCAAAAGTAAAGAAAGTTTGAGGCATTCTTATAGAACAGAATAATATACAACTTAAATGCGTAGCAGCTTAGAAGTGCCGAAGTTGTTTGCAATTGGGATGGGGATTTAAACCCCAACCCAATTCTTTCACCTTTGAGCGGTGGGGAATTAAACCCACATGTTTAAGTTAAATTATAAAAGTCTTGTGTTAGATCCAACAGGAAATTGAGTAGGAACAAGTGCATTGTAACCCTACTCATCCCGCTATAATCTTGTACTTTAATTCATTAAATGGCTCAGGTGCGACTCGAACGCACGACCAAGGGCTTATGAGTCCCCTACTCTAACCAACTGAGCTACTGAGCCAAACTTTGTTATTTTCAAATATATCATAAAAATAAAATCTTGCCTAGCATCTGAATCAATTAATTTTTCGCTGGCAGATAATTGGGAAGTTAATTTTCGAGGGTGACCATATTGTTAGAGTCTGCATTCTGCGATTGCCGACAAAAAGCAAAAGAGGGAGATATACTTACTCCCTCAACCTTCCAAGGTAATTATCTAGATGCGACAAAATCAGAAATTATCTTTTCTTGCGAGGTGGAAGGAGAGCTACGGGGTTAACTGCTTTTGTGCCACCTTTACGAATCTCAAAGTGTAGGTGGGGACCAGTACTAAAGCCAGTGCTACCCATTAAGGAAATTCTTTGACCTTGCTGTACTTGCTGACCCTTTCGTACCAGGATTTTACTGTTGTGAGCGTAGCGAGTTAAGGTGCCATCGGGATGACGAATATCAACTAACTTGCCGTAACCGCCCCTGTTCCAACCAGCAGATACAACTATACCATCAGCCGCTGCATTAATGGGAGTACCTGTGGGGGCTGCGATATCAATTCCTTTGTGCATTCTTCCCCAACGAGGACCAAAACCAGAAGTGAAAACACCTTTAGCAGGCCATATAAAACCTTTTGAAGGTGGTTTTAACTCGTCAATAGGTTTGGGTAAATATCTATCAACTGCTGCCAATGGTGGTAGCTGTGTAGAGACTTTTCTTTCTACAACCGAGGAAGATTGAGAACGAGGATTAAAGCTTGCAGGTGGGTTTGCGACTCTAACACGCCTACGAGAGAAATTGGGATTAACATCTCGGTTGGGTGTTGGAACCTGAATTGGTACTGCTGCTGTATTTGGTCTAGAAACGCTAATTGGTATCGAAGCTTTGCCTGTTGTTGGTCTTGTAACAGGAATAGGTATGGAAGCTGACTCTGGTCTGCTTACAGGTATTTCTACCGAGTTTGTATTTTGGTTCGTCCGTGGTACAACCGTACCAGACTGTTGATTGCGGTATTTTTTCCGCAATCTTTCGATTTCTTCTTTTAAGCTGCGAAGACGCTCATTTCTGGAAACATTTTTCGCTAAAGCATTACGTCTGTCAGCGAGTTGTACTTCTTTAAATATCGAAGGTACGGGGGTAGCACCACCTACGCCAAAAGAATTCTCAGCTTTATCGCTATCGACAGTAGTAGAAATGCTTTGTTCGCCTTTAACGATTCCACTTTCAGCGAACGCAACAACATTGTCCTGCTTTTGAGCATGAGGAACAATCAGTTGTTGACTGACTTTTAGTTGATTGGGATTAGACAAATTATTTGCCTTAGCCAATTCGGAGACTGAAGTACCGTAGTTTCCAGCAATTTTAGCGAGTGTATCTCCTGACTTAACTTCGTAAGCTGCAGCGATCGCACTTGGTGCTGTTACTGTTGGGGTAACTGGTGTCGGTACTGTTACGGTCGATTGTACCTGCTCTACAGATGTATTCTGCTTTAATCTGGATACAAGCTTATTTTGGCTTGCAGTTTTAGCAGTTTGATTGGCACTTACAACAGTAGATGTTTCTTCTACTTGAGTGTTTGACTGAGTTTTCGCTACAGCTTGCTTCGCATTTTCAACGGGAGTCGAACGCAACTTATTCAGACTTGCTTTTAAGCGGTTCGATTTTTGCTTTAAGCGGTTGAGTGCAAACTTCTGCTGTGCTTCAAGCTGAGTATTTGTGGTTGAAACAACCTCGCTCGCTTCCACTCTTTGTGGAGCAGTAACGAAACTTATATTTTGACTCTGATTCCCTTTGGTGCTTGCTTTTGGAAAAACCTTTCTCTTTGCCGCTTGCGGTAGAGAGTAAATTGTATTATTCTTAGCCGCAGGAACACTTGTGCCGGGTACTTGTGTTGCGAACTGAGCAGACTTAAGACTAGAAGCAACTTGCCATTTAGCTCCAAGCCCCTTAACTGGTGAAATGATTGTAGGTTCCAATACTACGGCAGGAGTTGTAGCCCCAATGCCGTTAGATATGGCTTTATACAAACGCTTGCGTTTGGGAACAAACTTCACCTCATCGGATGCAGCTGGAATCGTGGAGGCAGTGTTTTGATTACCTACAGGTTCTGCTGCTAGGGCTTGATCGCTTTGTCGAGTCACGAAAAGGCTGGTTGCTCCCATCGAGATTGCCAAGCCTATCATTGCAGCTTTCGGCATCCGATGCTTCACCTGTGGAGTAACGAAGCTACTGTGTTCTATTGAAGCATCATCCGTATTAATGTCACTTTCTAACACAGCTTTCATTTTCTTCTTCAATGCTCGTTTCAAAGACGACCTCCTATGATCACTAGCGCTTAACCGATCTCGATTTATTAGTCCGATAGTAGTCAATGATTTAGATCACTCAGAATAATCGATCGAGATCACATTTACCAGAGATACTTAGGCAAGATTAACCCGGTTCTCTGTTTTAGACAAGTTAACTCTGGACTAGTAAAATTTAAATTTTTGTGCTTACTTGTCTACTCGATTGCTCACACCCCGCTTAGACGGTTCTCCTTGATACAGAACAGATTTACCGATCCTTTATGTCTGTCTGAAGAAAACATCAAACTTTATAAATAAAAAAAATAATAAAGCTTCATGTTTGGAGTCTGACTCAGATTAGCTTAGCTTTTTCCGGGAATAGGCGTATCTCTTGTTGTAGATAACATGAAGTTCTGCGCCATATTCCATCTTCCCAACCGAGACTTTACGTTTATTTATCCCAAAAGTACAACCGTATTTACTCGCAAGTACATTTACGCTTCAGAAATACTATGGATCGAGTAATGCCGGCTGAACTGCTTGTTATGACAAACTTTACCCTTATAAAATTCAACTATCGGGACAATTCCAATTAATAAAAATCTATGATTCGATTCCGCAAAAACTTCAAATCATCTATATAAATTTCTTATATTTTAATTACCTCTGTACGTAAGTATTTTTAGCTATATATCATATATCA
>JBCBQE010000332.1:0-7161 GCA_039820385.1 Cyanobacteria bacterium J06635_10 | reverse complement strand
AGAGATTGCCGATGAGGCGATTAAACGAGGCATTGTATCTGGCATTTCACCCAGCAGTGTGAGGCGTTTTTTGGGGAGAGGCAGAACTTCAACCGCATCGCAGTCGCTACTGGCTCAATGCCAATCCTGAAGACCCAGAGGTGTTCGAGACGCAAGTTCGTCAAGTATGTCAACTGTATGAATCGGCGCAGGCGTTGGAAACCCGCCAGATTCATCTGCTCAGCACGGATGAGATGACTGGGATTCAGGCGCTTGAACGAGTGTATCCGGATCAAGCGATGAAACCGAAACAACCACGACGCCTCGAATATGAATATGAACGGCACGGCACGCTCAGTCTGATTGCTAACTGACAGGTCGCTTTGGGAGAGTTGATTGCCCCCTCCATCGGACCGACTCGTAAGGAATTCGATTTCGCTAATCATATTGCCAATACCGTCGAAATCGCACCGCAGGATGGATGGATTTTCCTGGTCGACCAGTTGAATACCCACAAGTCTGCCTCCTTGGTTCGACTGGTGGCCCACTGTTGCAACATTGATGCGGATTTGGGCGTTAAGGGTAAATCCGGTATTCTCAAATCCATGGAGACTCGGGCGACGTTCTTGAGTGACCCCAGCCATCGGATTCGCTTTGTTTATATCCCTAAACACACCTCCTGGCTCAATCAGATTGAGTGTTGGTTCAGCATTTTGATGCGGCGATTGTTGCGTCGGGGGAATTTCTCCTCCACAGAGGATTTGCGGCAACGCATTCTGGCCTTCATCGACTATTTCAACCGAACGATGGCCAAACCTTTCCAATGGCAATTCAAGGGGTTTGAAGCCCGGTCTTAGCTGATGGACTATTTCCAGATCTGTGGACTAGATTGCTCAAGACTTTGCCTTTAGTAGTAGCTTTGATACATTCTTGGTGAAAGATCTGCTCACTCTGGCTTGATGGAAGATCTGCTCACTCTGGCAATGAGGGCATTGCATAGGCTAGAAATCATGTATCATAGCTATTTTAAGCATCACTTTTTATAAGGCCAGTGCCGGTTGCATGTGATGGGCTCTATCTATATAAAGTGATTTTTTGTAGTTGACTCTTAGCTGACTTTTTACAATTTCGGAATCTTTCTGCTATCGATTCACTACAAAATTTAATAATTCAGCAAATAATCTATAAACCCTTAAGCTTACTTCTGATAATGAGTGATGTAGTTGATATTTTCTTTTCCTACGCTCGGGAAGATGCGATATTTTTACAAGAATTAGAAAGTCACTTAGAACCACTGAAAATAGGAGGACTTATCAACACTTGGCATGATGGTTGTATTATGCCAGGAGAAGAATGGGATAGGCAAGTAAAGGAGAGACTTGAACAAGCCAAAATTATCGTACTGTTGATCAGTGTAGACTTCATCAAGTCTAATTATTGTCAAGAAGTGGAGTTCGCAAAAGCTCTCCAACGTCATGAAGATAGAACAGCCCTTGTGATTCCTATCATTTTGAGGCATTGTATGTGGCATTCAATACCTTTTGGGAGAAAGTGTCTTAGCCATCTTCAGGTACTTCCTAAAAATGCAAAGCCTGTGACATCATGGTCAGATCGAGATGAAGCTTTCACAGATATAGCCAGAGGGATACAATCTGCTATTAAACAGCTAACGTTTTTAGAGGATGAACGTATAAACTCAACACTCGATGCTGCTCCCAAAGCTAAAGTTAAAATCGAATCGTCAAAGGAACCTAGTATAAGCAAAGAATCAGTTCTGTCTCAATCATTAACAGACGGTATGGACGAAAAAATAAATGCTGAGGATGAATTGATCTCTCAGTGTTATACCCCTGTCGCTGCATCTTTCGATGCATCAGAGGCTCAAAGAAAACTAAACTGTGAATTCTCAGTGATAAAAAGTGATAAAAGAGGTGAGAAGATCAACCACGGTGTTAGTAAAGCTAAATACATACATGAAAAAATTACTGATACTGTAAAACTTAGAATGTTAATTATACCTGGTGGAAATTTCCTAATGGGAGCACCAGAAGAAGAAGAAGGTAGTCAAAATAACGAAAGGCCTCAACATCTTGTGAGTATCGGTACATTTCTGATGTCACAATATTTGATAACACAAGAGCAATGGCAAGCTGTTGTCGATTTGCCAGCAGTTAATTTTAAGTTACATTTGCAGCCATCTCACTTTACAGGAAACACTCATCCTGTCGAAATGGTTTCATGGCATGAGGCAGCTGAATTTTGTGCTAGGCTGACGAAGTTGACAGGCCGAATATATCGATTACCTAGTGAATCTGAGTGGGAGTATGCATGTCGGGCAAGAACAATTACTCCCTTTCATTTTGGAGAAGCAATTCACCCTAATTGGGCAAATTACAATAGCAAGGTTTATTATAGAGCTGCTCTAGACAGATCTGATCTAGCCAATTCATATAGAGGCAGAACCAGTCCTGTGGGTGAAACAACCGAGGCTAACAATTTTGGCCTTTATGATATGCATGGCAATGTTCTCGAGTGGTGCCTAGATACATGGCATGATAATTATGATATGGCTCCAAATGATGGAAATGCATGGGTTACCAATGATGAACATAACGTTTATA
The DNA here is from genome assembly GCA_039820385.1 of Cyanobacteria bacterium J06635_10. Classification (GTDB taxonomy): domain Bacteria; phylum Cyanobacteriota; class Cyanobacteriia; order Cyanobacteriales; family Nostocaceae; genus Rivularia. The sequence goes on along the minus strand of JBCBQE010000332.1, from coordinate 4,561 downwards.
GGGTGATAAGAGGTGGCGCTTGGAGTCTCTATCCTGAGTATTGCCGATCGGCTAATCGTGCAAGAGAAAGAGCAGATCGAAAAAGCAGCCGCATAGGTTTTCGGGTAGTCAGTTCCTCAAAAGAACTAGGGTAAAAGAATCTCCTTTTGGGCCTCTGCAAGTTCGTTGAGTAGGCTTTCTGTATCTTCATCTGAGATTCTATAACCAACGTCGCGCAATTGCTCAGATATCTGCAACCATTGCTCATCTATGGCTTGATCACTTGCTATGGCAAGTATAGCTAAAAGCCATATCGCTAATCCTACTTTAGAAGATTTAGAATCTAAGAAATCTTTCTGAAAGAACGTTGGAACTGCATTTAATACTTCCTCAGGATCTCTACTTGTGAATTGAAGACTTTCAGCTTTAGAGATTCGCTCTTCAGCATAGGCTAATTTTGCTAAGTTGACTCTGAGTCTATTACTAACATAGGAGGGGCTCAGTCTATCCAGGTCTTCTTCTGCAATTAATTCATCACATCTTCTTATGATATCTCTTGGAACTCCATAAGAAGCAGCGGCAATTGAACGAGCAAGACGAGGATGCCATGAACCATGGTGATGATTCTGAAAGTATATCTCTGCAATCTCCTCACCTAAATCACAATTTACTGGTGGGATATAGATAATATGATCAAAGGCACTGTCAATTTCATTTTTACCTTCAGCTGTTCCAAGATAAAAAGCACGTAGTGAATCTTCAGAAAGAGATAGATAATAATATACTCCAGGAAGTTCAAATATAACTTTTATTCGCCTAATAAAGTCTCTTAAATCTGCCTGATTAACAATTTTATCTAATTCATCAATGCATACAATTATTTCAAAGCTCTCATCCTCTAATTCACCAAGTGCGCCCATTCTAATTCTATGCACAACTTTCTGAAGAAAATTTCTATATTCTGCGATCAAAGAAATGAGAGTGTATCCTCTCACCTTAGCGACTTCCCTAGTAAATAGCAGAATAATTGTAATAATAAAAAGTATTGCTATTGACAAAAAGATGAGTAATTTAACAGGTGATATGTTATCGACCTTTAGAAAGTCAAGTGGTGCTCCAAGTATAATAAATTGCATGAAGATAGCGAATAAGTTACTAGCACTCAGTAAAAATACCGCTATAAAAACAATTAAACTGATCTTGATATAATTTGCCGAACTAATTTGCTGGAAAATATTTGAGTAATTCCGTCTATTATCGAGGAAACTACGAACTCTCCTCATTTCCCTATATAAGAGAGCCGTTTGAGGATTAGCCGTTCGGTCTCTTTCTAGCCAGGAAGAAAGGTTTACAGGCTGCAGCTTTGTGACATGGTAAAGTATTAGGATAAAACTAACAAAAGCTAGTAATGCCACTGGAAGAAGAGTTTGAACCACTTGATCACTAACAGTATTGGTTATAAAAATTGAGAACGTAGCCAGCGCCAATGTGAAAACTATTACATAAACTACTATTGAAGTAATTGCTTGGTTTGTCTCTAGCCGCCTTACTTCTAAAGACTTTACTCCAAGACGCTGAGAAATAGTATCTTCTATGCTGTTCACTATGCTTTCTAAGACACTTTCAACAAATTCTGTTTCGTCAAACTTAGTCGGTGCTGATACCCAAGATGAAACAATAGTATTTCTATCAATGCTTTCAGTTGATATCAGCTCATAGAGTATTCTAGTTTTACCAATTCCTCGTCTGCCAACAATGGCTATAGATCCCCATCCACGGCCAGCCAACTTCCTTAGCTCAGCTATCGTTTTATTTCTTCCTCTTAAAATATCTGTAATCCCAATCTTGTAAGAATTCTCGTAGAATTTGTGTTTTTCGTCAATCATTAATTGATTAAGGTTTTCCTGTGCTGATAGCCTTTGACCAAAGTAGGTTGCAACAGTAGAAGTGACCAAAATAGCAGGTAACTGAAATAATGAGGCAACTATCGCGCCCCAAAAAGGGTTTTGAGAAAAAGCTTGTGTAGTGATTAGACCGAAAATATCGTGAGAGAATTCTCCTTCTGTTTTATATAAAGAGATCGCTATGGCACTAAGATAATTCTCTCTTTCCTCTTCTGAAAGATTGAGAAAGCCTTGGAGAACTTGCGATGAGGTAGTCTTAATATCAGTATTTTCTTCATTTGAGTTCAATGAGTAAAATTGTCTACCCCCGAAATACTCAATAGACTTTTTGACAGGATTTTTTAGTACTTGAAATACTTCTGCCCGTTCATTGGCACTCAAACTGTCGTTAACATCAACGACAAAATCTTTTACCTCATTAGTAAGCAAATGGTAGATTGGGAAATCTCCTGTCTCTGTACTAAACAATTGTCTAATTTCACTTCTAGATCCAGTTCCAAGTGTAGGAATCAATTTCTCTAATGTTAATACAGCATTAGAATCACCTAAATCACCTTCTTCCGCAGTGTTTGGGGTGTTATTTTGTTCTGCATCAGTGCTTTCTCCCACTTCAGCATTGTCGAATAAAAGTTCTTTGATCTCTACAACATCACTTTGTGCATTAATTCCGTTAAGATCGACTTTGCTTAGATAGTTTAAGAATGTCCGATAATTTGACTCGCCAGTTATATTCCCTTCTATCTCATAAGAGTAGTTAATAAAGTAATAAATGAATGCGCTTTGAGATTTGGGGGGCAATTCTTCGAAATTGTCAAACAGCCTTTTTAGTAGATTGACTTTAGCTTTGGAGAAGTCTTTAGCTAAAATACTTTGGGAAAAAATGCTATATTCAGAAAATGCTAGATATGATTCCTCATCAACAGGTAAGGCAAGTTGTTCTTTGAGATCACGAACAAATGCCTCAGATCCTAAGTTTGAAAATGCTTCTTTCCATATACATTCTGTTTTTTCTCTATTACTGCTGCGTCCTAACGGCAACACATCTTCGATCAAATCTGAGGTAGTGTCGTAGAATTCATTAACACCACCTTGTCTCCGAAAAATGTCAAGAATAGTCGAATCGTATTCTAGATCACTGCTTGCCAGAAGTTCTTTGCTCAAATTTGGTTGTTGAAATAGTGCATTACAAATACGACTATTTGAAAGAGTTAGCAGTCTTTCTTGTGACGAGTTGCCTGGAAGGTCAATATAAGGGCTAGTAGTATCAGGAGGACTAACAGGATGAATCCAGTCTAACCTCCTCAGCAAGTATTTCTCTTTGTCTTCAAAGTCCAACTCCCTGAAATTTGTGAGAATTCTTATTAAATTAGTGAAATTGTATGCAGAATTTCGATTCCCAAAAGGATTATACTCAGAAGCACTATTCGAGTCTAATAACTGACGTAAGAAGTTATCTTCTGAGCTGAGTTCTTGATTTATTTGCTCAGGATTTTCACTTGAAAATATAGCTTCTCTTTGCACATCAATCTTTTCTAGGGTATCTCTGTATCTTGCTGAATAAGAGTTTTCAATTTCGATCTCAGAAAAGCCTTGATAGTATTTCTTCTTGGTATTATCGTTTAACTGCTTAAAGTACTCGACATCTTCTTTAACCGTACTAATATCAGGCGTCTTTTTATCATCATTCAAAAGCTGAATAAAGTTATTTCCCAATTTAGATGATGCAATCAAAATGACCATTAATAGGATTATCGTTGTTATGATCTTATGGTGCTTTGGAATCCCTCTGTCAAACGGAGAACCAAATTCATAAATATAAAACATAAAAATCAAGAAAACTGTGATGCAGATAGGCAACCACAAAAAGGATCTTGTTGTCGCCAAATCTAATATGACCAGTATGATGGCTGCTCCTGTTCCCATAGCCAACTCTGTTCTATTTAAGAAACACATTCCAAAAACAGGAAGCGATACGATTAGAGTTAAAAATGTAGTAAATAATATTGTTGACCCTGAGACTGACACGTCAAAATAGCTGATGTAAGTATCAATTACAAGAAATGAAAATAATGCACAAATCAGACTTACAAATGCCAAATCAAGAACTCTTGGCTCATTTTCACTCTTACGATCTTTTTGAGCTATATTCTGTTTGTCTTTTTTGGACCTATCTACTTGAGAAGATATCACTTGCACTGATTTTAAAAGCACAAGTGTTACTAGTACAAAACAAGCAAATGTTCTTAAATGATTAACCATAGGACTATTAGTCTGTGTAAACTTAAGGGTAACAGAAGCAAATAATTCTTGATGTCTTTAAACAATACTTTTCGAATAGGCTTTTGGACAACATCGGAACCTTAGCTATTTTCTAGGGGGAGTGATTAAAGAAGGTCAGCATATCAATGTTTTGTACTTTATGGTCCAAGATACATTAGTCCAAAACTATGCACTTTCAGTGCAAGGCTTTAGCGCTCTCTATTCCGAATCTAACTACTTCGGAGCTTCCGAACTTGTTTAGAAGTTTGGAGACTTTCAGTCCCCCCTCTACAGCCTGTGGATTGAAAAGTCCACAGTAGCTTAGTTATTTGGTGATATTTTATCGTTACTTCGTTTTTTTGTAATTACCCAAAGGGAGGATTTTTCAGTTTCACATTACTTTAAGTATGGTCGGAGCG
>JBCBQE010000331.1:0-7163 GCA_039820385.1 Cyanobacteria bacterium J06635_10 | reverse complement strand
ATATTGTTTGAGTTCCTTGTATGCTTGTCCGACAATTTGACTATCCGAATCAAACAATATTATCCCCAACCGGGATGGTTGGAACATGATGCTGTAGAAATCTGGGAAGCGACGATTGAGGTAATGCAAAGTGCAGTTGCTTCAGGACAAATTTCTCCATCACAAATAGCTGCTATTGGCTTAACTGTACAACGAGAAACTTGTTTGTTGTGGGATAAAAATACCGGAAAACCTTTACATAAAGCAATTGTATGGCAAGATAGACGCACTGCCTCTGTTTGTAATGATTTACAAAATCAAGGTTTGAGTGAAGAAATTTATCAACGCACTGGATTAGTTATTGATGCTTACTTTTCTGCAACAAAACTTTCGTGGTTGTTAAATCACGTTGCAGGAGTCGATCTAAATAACGTTTTGGCTGGCACAATCGATACTTGGGTGTTGTGGAATCTGACGGGTAGAAAAGTTCACGCCACAGATCACAGCAATGCCAGTCGTACAATGTTGATGAATCTGGAAACTTGCGATTGGGATGAAACCCTATTAAATTTATTTCAAATTCCTCCTCATATCTTACCGCAAATTAACCCTAGTTTCAGTCAATTTGGAGTTACCGATACAGCTTTACTTGGAGTCGAAATTCCCATTACCGCTATTTTAGGTGACCAACAAGCATCTTTATTCGGTCATGGTTGCGATCGCCCTGGTTTGATGAAATGCACTTACGGTACCGGAAGCTTTTTAGTTGCTCACACTGGTTCAGAAATTGCGCGTACGCCGCAAAATCAACTTTTAAGTACGGTGGCATGGACTCAATTAAATCAAAATGGTTCTTTAGATATCAGCTATGCCCTTGAAGGCAGTATGTTTACTAGTGGTGCTTGTATTCAATGGTTGCGTGATGGTATCCAACTAATTGAAACTGCCGCTCAAACTGAACTAATGGCAAGGAAAGTAGAGGATAACGGCGGAGTATACTTTGTACCTGCATTCAGCGGATTAGGCGCACCTCACTGGGATATGAGTGCTAGAGGTGCTTTTTTAGGTATTACCGCAGGAGTTACGCGAGAACATATGGTGCGTTCAGTTTTGGAAGCAATTGCTTATCAGGTAAAAGAAGTAGTAGAAGCTATTAACGCATCTAGTAATACGAATATCGGAAAGTTAGCTGTTGATGGTGGTGCTTCGGACAATAATTTTTTAATGCAGTTTCAAGCTGATTTGTTAGGAATTCCCATGGAACAGCCAATTATGCGGGATACTACAGTGCAGGGTATTGCATTTGCCGCAGGTTTGACGATTGGTTTATGGAATGATTATTCGGAATTGATACGCCTTCGTCAGATCGAAAGAGTATTTGAACCGAATATTGATTCTAGTAATATTCAAGAAAATTATGCTACTTGGCTGCGTGCTGTTGAACGTGGAAAGTATTGGGCAGTGAGCAGTGAGCAGTTAACAGTGAGCAGTGAGCAGTTAACAGTGAGCAGTGAACAGTGAGCAGTTAACAGTGAGCAGTGAGCAGTTAACAGTGAGCAGTGAGCAGTGAGCAGTGAATGGTGAATGGTGAGTGGTGAGTGGTGAGTGGTGGGCTACTTTTTGCTTATTTCTACTCACTACTCACTACTTACTACTCCCTTTTCTATTTGGATTAATGATTATCCATATTTATTATTTTTTCAATTTCAATTTTTCTGATATAATCCGATGGCGAAAAAATAATTTTTTTATACTGTTTTTCAGCATTCAAAATTACAGAAAAACAGCAACATTTGCTACATTTTTTTTTTAAGAAAATATAAAGAATTAGACAACTTCACAAAAATATTTATGAGAAAAATAAATAGAGAAAAGTAAACTATAACTGTCCTCGGAGACGACTAATGGTAGCGGTCAAAGAGAACTCGCAAAAACGACTTACTATACAAACTGTTGAAATTGCTCCTAACACAACGGCGATTCGCAGTCTCGACTGGGATCGCGATCGCTTTGATATTGAGTTTGGGTTGCAAAATGGTACAACTTACAATTCTTATCTAATTAGAGGTGAGCGTACAGCTTTGGTTGATACGTCTCACGGCAAATTTCGGGAGCAATATTTAGAAACTCTCAAAAGTCTAATTAATCCTAAAGAGATTGATTATATAATTGTTAGCCACACAGAACCAGATCATAGTGGTTTGGTGGAAGATGTTCTCCAGATAGCTCCTAGAGCTACTGTATTAGCTTCTAAGGTAGCGCTACAGTTTCTAGAGAATTTGGTACACGATCCGTTTTCTAAGCGGATTGTTAAGAGTGGTGATAGCGTAGATTTAGGTGGCGGACACGAAATTCAATTTGTCAGTGCGCCTAATTTACACTGGCCCGATACTATTTTCAGTTTCGATAAGAAAACCCAAGTTCTCTATACTTGTGACGCTTTTGGTATGCATTACTGTAGTGATGATACCTTTGATGTCAATTTAGAGGCAATCGAACCTGATTTCAAGTTTTACTACGATTGTTTGATGGGACCAAATGCTCGCTCTTTATTGAATGCAATGAAGAGAATGGGCGACTTGGGCAAAATCAAAATTATTGCCAATGGTCACGGACCATTACTTTATCACAACCTGGATACTCTCAGAGAGTGCTACCAGAGTTGGAGTCAAAAACAAGCCAAAACTGAAACGATCATTGGATTGTACTACGTCTCGGAATACGGATATAGCGATCGTTTAGCCCAATCAATAGGCCACGGTATCCAGAAAACCGGCGTTGGCGTGGAGATGTTGGATCTAAGTACAACCGATCTCCAGGAAATCCAAGAATTAGCAGGTAGATCTGCAGGTATCATCATCGGTATGCCTCCTTCTGCTAACGTTGCAGCACAAGCTGCTATCAGTTCCCTGCTCGCGGTTGTCAAAAGTAAACAAGTCATCGGACTTTATGAGTCTTATGGTGGAGATGACGAACCCATTGACACCTTGCGGAGAAAGTTTCTCGAGCATGGTGTAAGGGAAGGCTTTGAAGCAATCCGTATTAAGGAAGCTCCCAATAACGATACATTCAGAGCGGCTGACGAAGCTGGTAACGATATGGGACAGTTACTGGTGCGCGAACGTAATATTAAGCATCTGAAGTCAATTGATGCCGATCTAGAAAAAGCATTAGGCCGCATTAGTAACGGACTTTACATTGTTACCAGCAAAAAAGGCGATGTAAAAGGTGCAATGGTTGCTTCCTGGATTGCTCAAGCAAGCTTACAACCTTTAGGATTTACTGTCGCTGTTGGTAAAGAGCGAGGAATTGAGTCTTTACTTCAGATAGGGGATAAATTTGTCCTTAACATTCTGGAAGAAGGAAATTATCAAGAACTCAAAAAGCATTTCCTCAAGCGCTTACTTCCCGGTGTGGATCGATTTGATGGCTTGAAAACTCACACAGCTAAAAACGGCAGCCCAATTCTTGCTGATGCTCTAGCATATGTGGAATGCGAAGTCAAGACTAGCATGGAGTGCAGCGACCACTGGCTGTTGTATTGTACTGTTTCCGATGGTCGCGTTTCTGACCCTGATGGAGTGACAGCAGTTCGCCATCGTAAGGTAGGAACATATTATTAATTAGTTGTTAGTTGTTAATTGTTAGTTGTTAATAATTAACAATTAGTAATTAATAATTAGCAATTAGGCTTGAGATTTTCGCAGGTTTTTTGCGATGCTCTCTTTTATTTATATGACGGGCTTAAACGCCCGTTTCATATTGAAAAAATTCAGCTTTATTTATCCTCCCATCTCCCCATTTCTTTTTAAATTCCATAGCAGCATCTACATTTTTTTTGATTATTCTTTTTTGATTCTTAATCCTTAATTTTTCACCCTTATTATGAGCAATTCCAATCCCCGCGACGTGCAAATTGCATCTATTGCCACCGATACTACCTTAATTAGAGCTCGCAGTTGGACGCGCCTGCGATTTGAAATTGAATATGCATTAGCTAAAGGTACTACTTCTAATTGTTATTTAATTGAGGCCGATAAAACTGCAATTATTGACCCACCTCCTGAAACTTTTACTCAACTTTATATAGAAGCGTTGCAGAATGTTTTAGATTTTTCGTCATTAGATTATGTTATTGTCGGACATTTTAATCCCAACCGCGTCGCTACTCTCAAAGCACTTTTAGAAAGGGCACCGCAATTAACTTTTGTTTCTTCTGTTCCTGGCGCTGCTAATTTGCGTAATGCTTTTGGCGAACAGGTCAAAATTATGGAAATGCGGGGTAAAGAAACCCTTGATTTAGGTAAGGGACACGTTTTAAAAGGTATTCCCATCCCCAGCCCCCGTTGGCCTAGTGGACTTGCTACTTACGATCGACAAACCCAAATTCTCTATTCAAATAAATTATTTGGCGCTCATGTATGCGGTGAAGAAGTATTTGACGAAGACTGGGATATTTTAAAAGAAGATCAACGCTACTATTATGATTGCTTGATGGCTCCCCATGCACCTCACCTGAAAGCGGCTTTGGAAAAACTTTCAGAAATGCCGGTGAGAATGTATGCTACTATCCATGGACCTTTAGTACGCTACGGCTTGATTGAACTCAACAAGGCTTATCAACAGTGGAGCGTTTCTCAAACCGAACGAGAAGTTACTGTTGCTTTACTTTACGCTTCAGCCTACGGTAATACTTCAACATTGGCTCAAGCATTTGGTTTGGGTTTAACTAAAGGCGGGGTAGCTGTAGAATCTATCAATTGCGAATTTGCTCAACCTGATGATATCCGTGCCGCTATTGAAAAGTCTGATGGTTTTATCATCGGCTCTCCTACTATCGGCGGTAATGCACCGACTCCAATTCACACTGCTTTGGGTATTGTTCTTTCTGTTGGCGATACGGGTAAGCTGGCTGGGGTATTTGGTTCCTACGGTTGGAGTGGGGAAGCATTTGATTTAATTGAAGGTAAACTCAGGGATGCTGGATTTAAGTTTGGCTTCGACACCTTTAAAGCTAGATTTAAACCATCCGATAAAACCCTCAAGGAATGTGAAGAAACAGCAACCGACTTTGCTCAAAGCTTGAGAAAGGCACGCAAACTACGTTTAGCTCAACCTGTTGCAACTCCAATGGAACAAGCCGTTGGACGTATTGTTGGCTCTGTTTGCGTACTCACCGCTCAACATGGAGAAGTTTCTACTGGAATGCTCGGTAGTTGGGTATCTCAAGCAACCTTCGATCCACCCGGAATTAGTTTAGCGATCGCTAAGGATAGAGCGGTTGAAACTCTGTTATATCCGGGAAGCAAGTTTGTTTTGAATATTATCGGTGAAGGCAACCAACAAGATTACGTTAAGCACTTCCGTAAATCTTTTGCTCCTGGTGAAGATCGTTTTGCTAATTTCGCCACAGCACCAGCCGATAATGGCGGTATCATCCTCACTGAAGCTATAGCTTATTTAGAATGTTCTGCAAGTAAGCGTATGGAATGTGGCGACCACTGGGTAATATATGCAACTATAGATAACGGTAAATTACTACAAGCGGATACCGTCACTGCTATCCATCGTCGTAAAGCAGGAAATCATTATTAACAGTGAACAGTTATCAGTAAACAGTGAACAGTTAGTATTTAGAAGAAGGGGTGGAATATCAGTATCTCCTGGGCTTATTCGCGTTTACTGACTGTAAACAATAACTCAAAACTAAGCTCGCCATCGGTGTTGGTGGCGGCGAGCAAATCCCAAGATACTGTTAACTGTAAACTGTTGACTGCTCACTGTCATGGTACTGTTTACCCTCTCCTCGAATCAGGAGAGGGTAATTTTATGCGGGTAAGCTATAATTCATCCGGACAACATCATGGGCTGTATGAACTGCTTAGCGTTCACCATTTTGTTGCAAAACCAATAAGACAGTTTTACACAACCTTAAACACATGTCATTTAATATACATCCATTTTTTTTCTGGCATCAGCAAAATAATGGAACTTTTATGATGATTGAAGAAGTTGCCTGTGGGGGAGTAAGGAATATACTGTTTCCGCAATTGTCCGCAGGTCAACTGTATATAGATTGTGTAAGGTTTAACTATTAAATCAGTAGTAATGTGTTCAAAAAATGCTTGCTACTGTGACAACGATTTAAATTATTGACTTTTCTTATGTATCCGGAAAAAAACAAACTAAAATTTCCTTTGTGGCAGTATCTCAATCAACCTTTGTTTTGTGAAAAACTTATATTAAATCCCCATACCTTTGCTTATGTCTATAGGATAGAGCTTTTAGAACGGTGTTGGGGTAAAGAATGCGATGCTAAAGGACAGTCTTCGAGCGGGGGATAAGCCAACTTAATGATGCTTCGCAGAAGATTTATGAGTTACGAGTTAACAAATTTTTATTTGAATGGACTAATTTTTCCTTTCGAGCTTCTTTCTTTCTGATTTTTATTAGAGCCCTTGTATAATCGCCTCATCCTTGGGATGAGGTTTTTTTTATGAGGATATCGGATAAGCTCGCCTCAAAAGGCGTAGGAAGGCTTTGAGACAGGGTGAGATGATTTATGACTAGCTGATATCATGCGGCTTTTAGGAAGGGTGATTCTGGCGAACCGTGGAGGGCATAAATTAATACTTTGCTATATGCTAACTAAGGTCAAATGTAAAAAGATTTTTTCTTCATATTTCTTTGCTTTACGATCTTCTTTTTCCCCTAATCTCGATCGATTTATCGGCAGTACGATCAAAAATTTTAGGACCAACTTGATATTTTTAGGTAAATTACTTAGGGAAAATCAAATTATGAATACATTTATTCTCTGTGAAAAGAGTAATAATTGCCACTAGTGATACTGAAAGTGATGTTTGTGGCCTTTAAATAATCTTCAAATATAAAACCCATTAATTCTGATGGGTGTAGAGACGTAGCAGTGCTACGTCTGGGGACGACCTAGGGAGAGGTTATGTATCAATCTCTACAAACCATCGGAATAAATGAAGCGCACGCTCAAGCGCTAAGAACAGAGAAAGCCTGTACCACACGAAATTTAATATATTTTTAGTTTATAAAATGTAGTCCTTATTCCATTCCTGGGTTACCCTGTATAACACTTGTGGTCATAGAAAAACGGTTGGAAGCGTATGTCCTTTGTACCTTTACACATTCATAGCGACTATAGCTTGCTC